>JAZLDW010000017.1:0-13659 GCA_045614945.1 Clostridia bacterium
CCTTAAGAACGCCATATCTCTGTGCAGCTGTCTGGTAACCTGTAGGATAACCACCGTTGTCAGCAGCAAAAGGCTCATAACCGATAGTAGCCATTACCATCTTTATAGCCTGCTCAACAAGGATGTTGTCCTCAGGACCGAAGTTACCATCACCATAACCATTAACGATACCCTGGCCTGCAGCCTGTGCTACATAACCAGAAGCCCAGTGAGCCTGTGGAACGTCTGTAAACTGAGTAGCGGTCTGGCCTATACCATTGATGCCCTGAATTCTGGACATAACAGCAGCTACCTCTGCTCTTGTAATAGGATCCTCAGGTCTGAAGTCCATTTTACCATCGCCATCCTGGTCGTCACCTGTTAAGATGCCCAGGTTGCTTAACATTTCGATTGCTTCATAAGCAGCGTTATCTTCGCTAACATCTGTGAAAGACTGTGCAAAAGCAACAGTGCTAACCATCATAGCAAATACCGCTATTAAAGCAACTACCTTTTTGAGATTTCTCATTCTCAAATCCTCCTTAAAAATATAAATTTTAATTTTTTTCTAGGTTTTTCTGCATTATAAATGCATTAATAGTCAATAGTTAATACACCTTTTTAGCGTATAACTATTAACTTAGTTCAAATTATAACACCAAAATAGCCCAATTGTCAATAACTAATTTGTTTTTTAATGGTTTTGTAACAATCTGAACAAAAAATCATTGGCATTATATACAAACAACTTGCATGTTTTCCATAAAATTAACCAAAAACATGCCGTAAAATCGCGATTCACACCATAAAATCATGATTTTTGGGCGCAATATGGCCTTTTACAAGCATACATTTGTTCGCATTTAGCATTATAATACTATGCGCATGATATGTCAAGTATTTTTTGCTTTATTTTAGCGCAATTGTGCGTAGTCCAAAGATGACTGCTATATATTGTAAGACGACTGCGGATTAAATTTGGTTCCCGCTTTTTATTTTTAATATTATATATATAATATAAAATAAGGAAGAAATTCGTAATAACAAACTTTTTAAAAATTAAAATACTCATAAATTTTATACAAATTCCCTTGCAGTGTCAGGTGCGTTATGTTAGAATTAAGATACAAGCTTGTTGCCATTTCATGCTTGGCAATACACAAAATACTTGAGGTACATATTATGAGTAAAAAAACTATAAAAATTAAAGATATAACCATTGGCGGCGGAAACCCGATTGCTATTCAGTCAATGCTGAATGTTCCTACGACTGATATTTGCGCAGTTTGTAGCCAGATTGACCTTCTTAAATCTGCCGGGTGCGATATTGTGCGCCTTGCTGTGCCTGATATGGCATCTGCTGATGCGATGAAAGAAATTTTACGCCGCACAGATATGCCTCTTGTGGCAGATATCCATTTTGACTGGCGCCTTGCCCTTTCGTGTATTGAGCACGGAGTACATAAAATCCGCATAAACCCGGGAAACCTGGGCGGCGAGGACAGAGCTTTTGCGGTTGCAGATGCCGCAAAAGAGGCCGGAATACCTATCAGAATCGGCGTAAACGGTGGCTCGCTTGAGAAGGGCCTGCTTGAAAAGTGCAACGGAAATCTTGCAAAAGCCATGGTAGAGAGCGCAAGAGGTCATGTTGAACTTTTAAACCGCCGGGGCTTTGACGATATTGCTCTTTCAATGAAATCTTCTGATGTTTGCACCACAATCGCCGCTTACAGACTTGCTGCGGCAGAGTTTGACTACCCCCTCCACATTGGCGTGACCGAGGCGGGCACAACAAAAGAAGGTATTGTAAAATCTGCCATAGGCATTGGGTCGTTACTGTCTGACAAAATTGGCGATACGATTCGGGTTTCGCTGACAGATAACCCTGTACGCGAGGTCGAGGCCGCACATCTTATTCTTAAGGCTTTAAATCTTGCGGGCGATTGCGTGTCGGTTGTTTCCTGTCCAACATGCGGACGCACAAAAATCGATCTTATTCCAATTGCGAACGCAATTACAGATGCGACCTCCGGCATACGAAAAAAGCTTAAGGTTGCCGTGATGGGCTGCGTTGTCAATGGTCCGGGAGAAGCATCCGACGCTGACATCGGCATTGCAGGCGGCGATGGATGTGCGGTTTTGTTTAAAAAAGGCGAAATTATTTGCAAGATACCCGAAAACGAAATTGTAGAGAGATTATTGAGAGAAATCGAGGAGATGTAAATCCTCCCACCGCTAAAGCAGTCCCCCTCATTTAGGCAAGGATGGCTTGGCAAGTGAGTCTTTACACCTCAGTTTTGTGGAGTTTGTGAAGCAATTTTTACAGAAATTATTATACAGGAGATATTATGAAGAAAAACGGAATTTTAGACTTATTCAGCAAGGTAACGGTACTTGAATCTCTGGCTGTGAAGCTTGAGGCTTTTGAGCTTGCACACTGCCGTCTTGATATGGCGTCAAACAGCGTAGAGATTGTACTCAAGGCAGATTGTCCGATTGAGAGAGATGATTTGCTCGATTATGCCGACTCTGTGGCTCAGGCGTACAACCTGAGCCATATTGACATTGGATTTTACTTACCCGGTTTCAAACCTGACAGCGACTATATAGATGGCATTATTCATGCGTTTGTACGAAATTGTGGCGTTTGTAAGCCTTTTCTCTCTCTTGCGAAAGGGTGTGTTGAGGGAAACCGCGTCGTTATTTCTGGTATTTCGGGCGGTGAGCTTATCATAAAAAGAAACAGCTTTAAAGAATTTGTCCGTTCTACGCTTCAAAAGGAACTTGGAGAGACATACGATGTTGACCTTGCCTTTGAGGATATTGACCTTGCGCAATACCTTGAGACACGAGATAAAATACAAAAGGAAATAACCGAAAAGAAAATAGCAGAAAACCCTGTTCTGTCGGTATCTTCAGGCGATGAAATTTCATCGGGACTTTTATATGGAAAGCCAATCCCTGCTCCTGCAGTGTCTATTTCTACCCTCGAAGCTCCTCTTGAAGACGCCGCTGTGCAAACTTACATAATCGAAGGTGAGGTCTTAAGCTTTGAAAAAAGAGAGACCAAGGCAAACCCACGATTTGGAGCAAAAACCTCGATTACTTTTGCTGTCGGCGACGAGGAATGGGCGTGTTTGTGCAACATTTTTGCTCCATCTGACCGACTTGACAAGGTTTTAAAGCATATAAATACCGGCAAACGAGTAAAACTTTCAGGAACATACGAAAATGACCAATACATACGCAAACCAGTGCTTAAGGTGCGCTCTATTGAGCTTTTAGAAGCTATCCCCGTGAGAGAAGACACCTGCGAGGAAAAGCGCGTCGAACTGCATATGCATACAAAAATGAGCGCTATGGATGCCGTTACTTCTGTCGGCGACCTGATTAAACGCGCTGAAAAATGGGGACATAAGGCAATCGCAATTACTGATCACGGCGTTGCACAGGCTTTCCCTGATGCACACAATGTTGCATCAGCCTTAAAAAAAGAGGGCAAGGATTTTAAGGTTATATACGGCGTTGAGGCTTATCTTGTAAATGATACAGCCAGAAATTCCACCCTTAATCTGTCAGGCACATATGTTGTCTTTGATATTGAAACAACAGGCCTGAGTCCGCAAGATTGTAAAATAACCGAAATCGGTGCCATAAAAATTGTGAACGGCAAAATTACAGATAGGTTCTCTCAGTTGATAAACCCGCAGGTGCCAATTCCGCAAAACATAACTGAACTTACGGGGATTTCCGACGAGATGGTTGCCGATAAAGCTACAATTGACGAGGTTTTACCGAATTTTCTCGATTTTTGCGAGGGTGCTGTAGTTGTTGCCCACAACGCAAATTTTGACTGCGGATTTATCCGTTATAACGCTGCGGCGCTTAATCTTGGGTTTCACAACAAGGTTATTGATACTCTTAAAATGTCAAGGGAGCTTTTTCCAAATGAGCGCAAACATTCTCTTGAAGCAGTTTGCAAAAGGCTTGATATAAGCCTTGAAAACCACCACCGCGCCGTTGATGACGCTTCAGCGACGGCAGAGGTGTTTATAAAATTTGCCAATATGACAAAAAGCGACAACACTTGCGAGGAGATTAACATCTCTACAAGGCCCGAGCTTTTAAAGAGCGAGCGATATCATGTTGTTTTACTTGCCAAAAACTATGTGGGGCTTAAAAACCTATATCAGCTTATATCAAAGTCAAATCTTGAATATTTTTATAAAAAACCTATTATGCCAAAGAGCGTAATCGAAAAGTTTCGCGACGGACTGATTGTCGGCGGCGCGTGTGAATCAGGCGAGGTTTACCGTGCTATTATCAACAAAAAATCTGACGATGAGCTTCTGGATATTGCGTCTTTCTACGATTATCTCGAGATTCAGCCGCTTGGCAACAACGAGTTTATGCTGCGCAACGGTCAAGTTGCATCAAAAGATGAACTTATGGACATAAATTGCCGTATTATTGGACTTGGTGACAAACTGGGCATACCGACAGTTGCCACCTGTGATGTGCATTTTATGGACCCCAATGAAGCCATGTACCGCAAAGTTTTGCTTGGTGCACAGGGCTTTTCTGACGCTGACGAACAAGCGCCGCTTTATCTGCGTACAACCGACGAGATGCTTGATGAATTCTCGTATCTTGGTGCAGAAAGAGCAAGGGAGGTTGTTATAACAAACACCAACAAAATCGCCGATATGTGCGAGTATATTCAACCTGTCAGAGACGGCTCTTATCCTCCGTCTATCGAGAATTGTGAACAAGACCTCATTGATATGTGCCACGAAAAAGCTCACAGAATATACGGAGAGGTTCTGCCCGAGGTTGTCCAGGCGCGAATGGACAGAGAGCTTGATTGTATTACAAAGTACGGTTACTCTGTTATGTACATGATTGCCCACAAGCTTGTTAAAAAATCCAACGAGGCAGGGTATCTGGTTGGTTCGAGAGGTTCTGTCGGCTCCTCCTTTGCTGCGTGGCTAGCGGATATTACCGAGGTGAACGCCCTCTGTCCCCACTACATCTGCCCTAATTGTAGGCACAGTGAGTGGTTTGAGCACGGCGAATACCCCACAGGTATTGATATGCCCGACAAGGAATGTCCCAAATGTGGAACTATGCTTCGCAAAGACGGTCTTGAAATTCCATTTGAAACATTTCTCGGTTTCGAGGGCGACAAGGTCCCCGATATTGACCTTAACTTTTCGAGCGAATATCAGGCAACCGCTCACAAATATGTTGGCGAACTCTTTGGCGAGAGTTATGTTTTTAAAGCTGGTACAATCAACACTATTGCTGAAAAAACTGCTTATGGCTTTGCAAAAAAATATTATGAGGACAAGGGCGTAAACGCTCCCGAGGAAGAACTTATGCGTGTATCGCGCGGAATGGTTGATGTTAAACGCACAACCGGTCAGCATCCGGGCGGAATTATCGTTTGCCCAAAGGATATGGATATTCACGATTTTTGCCCAGTTCAGCATCCGGCTGATAAAAAAGACTCAGATATTATAACAACACATTTTGACTTTCACTCTATCCACGACAATCTGCTCAAGCTGGATATTCTCGGTCACGATGCCCCTTCCACAATTCGCATGCTTGAAGATTTGACAGGGATAAACGCCCTGGATGTTCCGCTTGACGATCCGAAGGTTATGAGTCTTTTTTCCGGCACAGATGCCCTCGGCGTAACTCCCGATCAGATTGGCAGCGAGGTCGGAACTTTCGGTGTACCCGAGTTTGGTACATCCTTTGTGCGAGGAATGTTGGTGGATACACATCCCTCCACTTTTGTAGAGCTTTTGATAATTTCAGGGCTTTCTCATGGTACTGATGTATGGCTTAACAATGCACAAGACCTTATAAAGTCAAAAATCTGTACTCTGAAAGAAGTCATTGGTCTTCGTGACGATATTATGGTATACCTCATCCGCCACGGCCTAGAACCCAGTATTGCTTTTAACATTATGGAGTTTGTCAGAAAAGGAAAGGCCGCAAAGGAAGGTATGCCAGACGACTTTCTTGATGCGATGAGAGCAGGCGATGTGCCTGACTGGTACATTCAGTCGTGTGAAAAGATAAAATATATGTTTCCAAAGGCCCACGCCGCTGCATATGTAATGATGGCCTTGCGTATAGCCTACTTTAAAGTTTACTATCCGCTTGAGTTTTATATTGCCTACTTTACAGTTCGCGCCGACCTTTTTGATGCCGAGATTATGGCCAACGGCAAGGAGCGTGTTAAGGCAGAGATGCGGCGTCTGACACATAGCGGCACACCCACGACAGCCAACGAAAAGTCACTCTATACAATACTCGAAATTTGTCTTGAAATGTATGAACGCGGCTTTGATTTTCTGCCCGTTGACCTATATCGCTCCCACGCGACAAAATTTCAAAAGGTTGACGGCTCGATTTTGCCCCCGCTTAACGCGTTTTCCGGCGTTGGCGAATCTGCCGCCGAATCTATAATGAACGCGGCCAGAGACGGAAAATTCCTCTCCCAAGAGGATTTGAAAAATCGTGCCGGAATTACAAAGGCAGTAATTGAGACTCTCCGCGATAACGGCGTTCTTACCGACTTGTCAGAGACAAGCCAGATAGACTTTTTTGGAATGCTATAAAATATATTGTTAAAGGAATGATTAAAATGAACATATATCAACAGCTCGCGCAGGAGCTAGATCTTAAGCAGTGGCAGGTTGACAACACTGTCGCCCTAATTGACGAGGGTAACACCATCCCTTTTATTGCAAGATATCGCAAAGAGGCGACAGGAGAGCTTGATGACGAGATTTTAAGATCTCTTGAAGAACGCCTTGCGTATCTTCGCAATATGCAGGATCGCAAAGAGGATGTAAAGCGCATAATCGGCGAGCAGGGTAACCTGACGCCTGAGCTTGAGGCTGCAATTGATGCGTGTACAAAATTGACCGAGGTTGAGGATATATATCGCCCGTTCAGACCTAAGCGCAAAACACGCGCAACCGTTGCAAAAGCAAAAGGGCTTGAACCTCTTGCCCTTATTCTTATGGAGCAAGACCCCGCAAACGCTGATATATCGGCACTTGCGGCAGAATATATAGACGAAGAAAAAGAGGTTATGTCTGTAGAGGATGCTCTCAGCGGCGCTATGGACATCATCGCGGAGGTTGTCTCTGACAACGCCCAGCACCGAAAGAAAATCCGCGAACTTATGTTTAATACTGGTGTTGTCGTGACCGCAAACACCAAGGACGAGGACAGCGTATATCGCATGTATTATGAGTTCTCCGAACCTTGTAACAAAATTGCCTCTCACCGCACTCTTGCGATTGACCGAGGCGAAAAGGAGGGTTTTTTGTCGGTTTCTGTCGAATGTGACGAAGAAAAGATATTATCATATCTTAAAAGAAAGGAAATATCAAAAAATCCCACCCCTTCCTCCTCTTATGTTGAGCAAGCCGTTGTTGATGCTTATTCAAGATTAATTCAACCCTCTGTAGAGCGTGAAATTCGCAACGAGCTTACAGATGCTGCACAGGAGCAGGCAATGATTGTTTTTAAGTTTAACCTTAAAAACCTTCTTATGCAGCCGCCTATTCACAATAAAGTAGTAATTGGGCTTGACCCCGGATACCGCACAGGCTGTAAGGTTGGCGTGGTTGATTCAACAGGCAAGGTACTGGATACGGGCGTTATCTTTGTTACGCACTCTGACGCACAAAGAGACGCAGCCGCAAAATATATCAAGGACCTTATAGCAAAATATGATGTTGACCTTATCTCAATCGGCAACGGCACAGCGTCAAAAGAGACCGAAATGTTTACCGCAGATGTTCTCAAAACTCTGCCAGGAACAAAGGTTCGCTATATAATCACAAACGAGGCAGGCGCATCTGTATATTCTGCATCAAAACTTGGGGCAGAAGAGTTCCCTGACTTTGATGTAACAAAGCGAAGTGCGATTTCTATTGCAAGACGCGTACAAGACCCACTTGCAGAACTTGTAAAAATTGAGCCAAAGGCAATTGGTGTTGGGCAGTATCAGCACGACATGAACCAGAAAAGACTCGGCGAAACGCTCGGCAGCGTGGTTGAGGATGTGGTTAACAGCGTCGGCGCAGACCTGAATACCGCATCAGCCCCTCTTCTCTCGCATATTTCCGGTATATCCTCCTCAATTGCAAAAAACATTGTCGCATACCGCGAAAGCGAAGGCGCCTTTACATCAAGAACACAGCTTAAAAAGGTACCAAAGCTTGGCCCAAAGGCGTATGAACAATGCGCAGGCTTTCTTCGTATAAAAGACGGCAAAAATCCTCTTGACAATACATCTGTCCATCCGGAGAGTTATGATGCAGCAAAAATTACTCTTGAAAAATGCGGCTACACCTCCCAGGACATCAACGCAAACAATTTGTCGGATCTTCTATCTAAAGCAAGCGACTATGGAATAGAGAAACTCTCAGAAGAGTCAGGCGTCGGGGTTCCGACCCTTAAGGACATTATAAACGAGCTTATGAAGCCCGGCAGAGACCCCAGAGACGAGGTAGAACAGCCTCTTCTGCGCTCCGATGTTATGAGCATAGAAGATTTAAAGCAAGGAATGGAGCTAACCGGCACCGTAAGAAATGTTATAGACTTTGGCGCCTTTGTCGACATAGGTGTACACCAGGATGGGCTTGTTCATATTTCTCAATTGTCTGACAAATTTGTAAAGCACCCAATGGATGTTGTCTCTATTGGCGATGTTGTAAAGGTCAAGGTTTTAGATGTTGATGTAACAAAAAACCGCATAAGTCTTACCATGAAGGGCCTCTAAAATATATAGTTTATTAAATGTTCCACGTGAAACAACAAAATTCTCCAAAAAGATTTGTTTCACGTGGAACATTTTTTGTATAAACCCTTGAAGTATTTGTTTATTTGTGGTACAATAACAGTACTATAAAAATATGCAAACTATTGACAATAGCAAGGAGGGTACAGCATGGCTAAAGTAATAGCGATTGCGAACCAAAAGGGCGGCGTTGGCAAAACAACCACCGCAGTCAACCTGAGCGCGTGTCTTGGGCAGAAAAAGAAAAGGGTTCTTGTAATTGATGCCGACCCTCAGGGGAACACATCAAGCGGTCTTGGCATTACAGTTGGCGAGGATGATTATTCAACCTACGATTGCCTTGTAAACGATGTTTCGCTAAAAGATGCTATGATTAAAACCGACTACGATAATCTATGGGTATGTCCCGGTTCCATTTCTCTTGCAGGCGCAGAGCTTGAGCTTGTAGACAGAGAAAACCGCGAATTTCAGCTAAAAGCAAAAATAGAAGAGGTGAGGGAAGATTTTGATTTTATAATTATCGACTGCCCTCCGTCTCTAGGACTTATTACCCTTAACTCGCTCGGTGGCGCAGATAGCGTTCTGGTGCCAATTCAGTGTGAATATTATGCCCTGGAGGGGCTTAGTCAACTGACAAAAACCATCAAGATGGTTAAACAGTCATTAAACAAGTCTCTAAAAATCGAGGGAGTTTTGCTTACCATGTACGATGCAAGAACAAAGCTCTCAGGCCAGGTGGTAGAAGAAGTGCGCAAGTATTTTGCCGCTACAGTTTATAATGCTGTAATTCCAAGAAATGTGAGGCTTTCTGAAGCGCCAAGCTACGGTCAACCAATCATTGCCTTTGATAAAAATTCAAAGGGTGCAAAATGCTATAAAAAACTTGCAGCAGAGGTTATAACGGCTAATACTAGTGCTAAAAAGAAAGGATAGTGAGTATATGGCAGAGAAAAAACCAAAGAAAAGCGGCCTCGGCAAGGGCCTTAACGCCCTTTTTAGTGAGCCAGCCGGCAAAATTGTCTCGGGCATTGATAATATAGGTTCCCAGGAGAATGAAAAAAAAGTCAGTATAATACCACTTGTTGATATTGAACCTAACAAAAACCAACCGAGGAAGAATTTTGAAGAGGACAAGCTTGTTACTCTTTGCGAATCTATAAAAGAACACGGCGTTGTATCGCCAATTATTGTAACACCAACACAAAACGGCACTTATAGGATTGTAGCGGGCGAACGACGCTGGAGAGCTTCAAAAATGGCAGAACTTCACGAGATTCCGTGTATTATCAGGGATTTCAAGGAACAACAGGTTATGGAAATTGCTCTTGTAGAAAATCTTCAGAGAGAGGATTTAAATCCAATAGAAGAGGCAGAGGGTTACCTTCAGCTGATGAACGCCTTTTCACTTACTCAGGAAGAGATTGCAAGCAGAATAGGAAAAAGCCGTAGCGCAGTTGCAAACTCTTTGCGACTTAACAACCTTTGCAAAACCGTGAAAGAGTATGTGCAAAGCGAAAAACTGACACAGGGGCACGCAAGAGCTCTCTTGACGCTAAACGAAGAGCAGCAAATAGAACTTGCGGAGAAGATTATCGAAAACAATCTTAATGTTCGTCAGGCGGAAGCTCTCGCACAAAATGTGGCATCAGGCAAAAAAGGAACAGTTAAAAAACATACGAATCCTCTTATGCAGAAATTCTACAAAGAATTAGAGGGAGATCTTTCATCAAGGTTTGGCACAAAAGTAAAAATCAGCGAAACCTCAAAAAAAGGAAAGATTGAAATTGAGTATTACAGCAAAGACGATCTCGAAAGAATTCTTTTTGAATTACGAAGATAGTTGTTTCGACAATTTTCGACACTTAAAATTTTGGATTTAAAGCCGATTCGTCGCTCTGTCAAGGGTTGTTCCTCAAAGCGCATCGGAGACGATTTAAGGGCTATTTTTGAGCCTTGTGGGCTGTTTTGAATAATATCAGGTGAAAAAGAGGGATATGATGAAGGAAGATCAAAAGAAAACCAAAAAACTTGCAACATATTCAGTTATTATGTTGCTCGCTGCAATTATTATAATTATTATTGCGGCTATGGCAGACAACAGAGAAGAAATGTTTCAGACTCAAATTGACAGCACAACGCAAACAAATATGACAATACAAAACGAAATTGTTGCTCTCAAGGACGAGAACTACATCCTGAAGCAAGAAAACGACAAACTACAGTATGTTATAACAGAATGCGCGGCTTATGAAAATGTCTCAAAAATTATTTCAGAAGCGTTTGTTCTTTACGAAAGCAACAAAAGAGATAGCGCAAGAGCAAAACTTGCTGAGATAAACAAGGAGGGGCTGCCTGCAGCATCGCTTTCTCTTATAGACTCTGCCGAACGCATAATAAACAAAGGGAAGTAGTTTTTAAAACATAGTAAATTGATAGGTTTTATTACACTTGCCATATTATGTAGCAAGCTTAATATATTATTTAGCGAATAGAACATTTACGAAAGGAAGATATACAAATGATTGACATGAAATTGCTCAGAACAGAAACAGATGCGGTCAAGGCAGCGCTTGGACGCAGAAAGGAAATCGTAAACATTGACGGTTTGCTTGAACTTGACAAACAAAAACGCGAAATTATGTATGAGGCAGAACAGAAAAAAGCCGAACAAAACGCGGTATCTAAAAAAATTCCTGCTATGAAAAAGGCAGGAGAAGATACAACTCCAGTTTTTGAGGAAATGAAGCTTTTGTCCGAGCAGATTAAGGCGCTTGACGAAGAAATTCGCCAGCTTGATGAGAAAATTGACGCAATTTTATATACCATCCCCAACATCCCGAACAGTTCTGTTCCCGATGGCGATACAGACGATGACAACATCGAAGTTCGTCGCTTTATGGAGCCTACAAAATTTGATTTTGAACCAAAAGCACACTGGGATTTAGGAAACGATCTCAACATAATTGACCCAGAGACCGCTGCGAAAATCACAGGTACTCGCTTTACCGTTTACAGTGGAGCAGGCGCGAAACTTGAGAGAGCGATTGTTAACTTCTACCTTGATACACACGGCGAGAAAAACGGCTACAAGGAGATTTTTCCGCCATTTATGGTACACAGAAACAGTATGATCGGCACAGGACAGCTGCCTAAGTTTGAAGAAGATGCATTTAAGGTTGCAAACACCGATTACTTTCTCGTCCCAACCGCCGAGGTTCCTGTTACAAATATGCACCGCGACGAAATACTTGACGGTTCAAAACTTCCTTTAAAATACTGTGCTTACACCGCGTGCTTCCGTGCGGAAGCAGGCTCTGCCGGCCGCGACACAAGAGGTCTTATTCGTCAGCATCAGTTTAACAAGGTAGAGCTTGTAAAGTTTACAAAACCGGAGGAATCATATGAAGAACTTGAAAAGCTCGTAGCAGATGCTGAATCTGTTCTCAAGCTACTAAAGCTTCCTTATCGCGTTGTTAAGATATGTATTGGAGACCTTGGTTTCACCGCTGCAATGAAATATGATATTGAGGTATGGATGCCAAGCTACAATCGTTTTGTTGAGATTTCTTCCTGCAGCAACTTTGAGGATTTTCAGGCTCGCAGAGCTAATATAAAGTTTAAGAATTCACCAAAAGACAAGGCACAGCTTGTTCACACACTCAACGGTTCGGGTGTTGCAATAGGAAGAACAACCGCTGCAATACTTGAAAATTACCAAAATGCAGATGGCAGTGTAACAATTCCGGAGGTTCTTCGTCCTTATATGGGAGGCCTTGAGGTTATAAAACCAATGTAAATCTGCAACAAAAAGCACAACTCGGCTATCTCTAATAAAATTATTATAAATTAAAAGGGCGATATAAAATCGCCCTTTTTTTATTACATAACCAATGTCATAAACAATAAAAATCGCTCGCAAATGCGAGTGGTTGTTTTCGGGCAATACCTTTTATCACGAAAAAGGCAAAGTCGTTTGTAATTTAGCACGGACAATCGTTATTGTCAGAACTTTTCGGAAAAAGTGCAGAAAATAGATCTTTTATCAAGTTTTCCGTCAGAACTACAAAAAATACCAATTTTTTGGCGTAAATATCCCTGAAGTCTCTGTTTCAAAGCTATTTTGCAAGGTTTAAGCGCAAAAAAACGACCTCATAGAATTTCTTCTACAAGGTCGTAATTTTATTTTGTTTTGCCTATTGTGTTATAAGGCGGTTTGCCTTTTCACAGCGGTTGTTTTTGGGCAATCGTCGTTTTCGTCGAAAAGGCAAATCCGTTTTTAATTGCTACGGCGTTGCATTTTTTATTTAGATTTGGTTAAGATTGCTCAAAGTCGCATAAAAACGGCGATTATAAGGTTGATAAGCGTAAAAAAAGACCTCATCGGACGAATCCGACAAGGTCGATTTTTTTATTCAATTTTGCCTTTTGCGTGATAAGTGGCTTTGCCCCAAATCATAGTATCAACCTTGTATAGACATTATAACCTGTTTTCTATAATTTGTCAACTTCGGAATGTTTACGGTCAAAGGTTTAATTTTTAATTATTCTTGAGTTTTAATTTCTACCCAATATAATATAATGATAATTTTAAACCTTAATCTTAAAAAATATCAAAAAAATCAATTTCAAGAAAAAGAAGAGTGCTACTCTGGCGACGATATCGTTGTCGTCTATAACATTAAAAATCTCGACTGCTGTTTAGTAGTGTAATTACAGGCTTTATAAGGATTATTATAGAAAATGGATTTTGAAGAAGATTTTTAAGAAATATATATTTGAATATATTTTTTCAAAAGCACATAACAGCGTATGTTAAACATTTCTATACTGAATAGTCAAAAGCCCAC
>JAZLDW010000018.1:0-12292 GCA_045614945.1 Clostridia bacterium
CAAACTTGACCCATCCGCATTTGAAGTGACCGACATCTTTAAAACATCGGTATGTCCACTTGCAAAAATTATGCGACATGAGTTAAAAAAACGCAACATAGATAATCTCAAGGTGGTTTATTCTAAAGAGACGCCGATAAAGCCAAATACCAATGGCACTGCAGATACAAGTCTTTATCAAAAGCGACAGACACCAGGAAGCATAGCCTTTGTACCGTCTGTTGCAGGACTTATTATCGCAGGAGAAGTTATAAAAGATATAATATAACTGCCCCATGTTCAAAACAAAAAAACACAAAAGCACGCAGTTTATACTGCGAGCTTTTTAATTCAGAACTCCTCCGAGTTGCTTCGCAACCCACCTTCCCCTCAAGGGGAAGGCTATTTTATTCTTAACTCTTCTTTTTAATTTTGCATATAAATAAGTTTTACACAAATGTTTGCCAATTCTTCGACAACTAATCCATTAACGATTGCATGTATCATCGTTCTGTAATTATTAAACTGATTTAATAATTCTTCGTCCAGTTTCTCATTTAGTTCTCTTTCTATTTTCTCACATTGTTCAATTACAGAGATGCAACTTTTTGCAACATTTCCATCCATTTTAAACTGCGAATCTCCTATATTATCCAATGTATTAATTAACTCTCTGAAATACTCCACAACACATACTCCTACTATATAAAATCATATTTATTTATAGAAATTTCTATATACCACAAAATATATCACAAACCGAGATAAAAGTCAATATCTCATATTGCGAACTTATATAATAATGATATGGTGGTGTTTTAAATGAGATTAAAAGATTTAAGAGAAGATTTGGATATCAAGCAAAAGGACATTGCAGACTACCTGCATATAAAACAGAATACCTATTCACAATACGAGAATGGGCAGAGACAATTACCAATCGAGGTTTTAATTTTGCTTGCAAAATATTATAATGTATCAACAGATTATATTTTAGGTTTAACCGATTTAAAGACTCCCTACACAAAATAAAACTAGCAAAAAGCTCGCAGTTTATACTGCGAGCTTTTTAATTCAGCACTCCGCCGAGTTGCTCCATCTCTTTGTTTATTCGTTGTTTCAATTCTTGATTTTCGGCGTTTGAAAGCGTTGGGTCGCAATCTAAAATTTCTTGCGCTGCATCATGAGCATCTCTTAATATCTGCATATCACTCATCAGATTTCCAACCTTCATTGCAGGCAGACCATGCTGACGGGTACCTAAAAACTCTCCCGGACCTCTCAGCTCCAAATCCTTTTCTGATATCTTAAAACCATCGGTTGTCTCACACATTATCTTCATGCGCTCGGCCGCCGTCTCTCCCGAACTTTTGTAGGTCATTACACAATAAGACTGATGTTCGCCTCTGCCGACTCTTCCTCTTAGCTGATGAAGCTGCGAAAGCCCAAATCTTTCTGCATTTTCTATTACCATAACCGTTGCATTGGGCACATCTACACCAACCTCTACAACAGTTGTCGCAACTAAAACTTCAATCTCGCCCGATGCAAATTTTTGCATTATCTCATCTTTCTGGGCGCTCTTCATTCTGCCATGAAGCGCAGCAATTTTTCTATTCTTGTATGCGCCTTTTTTAATCTCGGCCAGATATTCGTTTACCGCATTGGCATCAATTGCCTCAGACTCTTCTACAAGCGGACATATAAAGTATGCTTGTCTGCCCTCATCGAGTTTTTTAAGGACAAACTGCTCCACCTTTTTCCGCTGATTTTCAGACACAGCAATGGTAGAAACAGGCTTTCTGCCGGGAGGCAGCTCATCAATAATTGATATATCAAGGTCTCCATAGAGTATAAGAGAGAGAGTTCTGGGTATAGGCGTCGCCGTCATAACGAGAGTATGCACACCTTCACCACCTCCAAGCAATGTTCTCTGCCTTACACCAAAACGATGTTGCTCATCAGTAATAGCAATAGCCAGTTTCGGTATTCTCACCTTCCCTGTTATCAGGGCGTGGGTTCCAACAACTATCTTTGCCTCTCCACTCTCTATCAGTTCAATATTATATTTTCTCTCTGCCGCCTTTTGACTTCCGCACAAAAACGCAACTTTTATGCCCAGAGGCTCAAAAACGCGCCACAGAGTAGCCATATGTTGCTTTGCAAGAACTTCCGTCGGCGCCATCATGACAGCCGCATAGCCCATTTTTGCAGCTGCATACATAGCTGCCGCTGCAACAATCGTCTTTCCTGATCCAACATCACCCTGAACAAGTCTGTTCATCGGTGTTTCTTTTTTTATATCTGCGGCTATTTCGTTTATTGTACGCTTCTGTGCGTTGGTAAGTTCAAACGGAAGACTTTTTGCTAATTCTGCAATACACTTTACATTCTCAATCGCAGGTGCAGACTTTCGCATATTGTATTGCTTTGCAGTTGCAACACCGGCCTGAAGTATAAGAAACTCTTCGAATGCAAGAGTGCGTCTTGCTTCGTCAAAACTATCAAAATCCTCAGGATTGTGAATTTTTTTTATTGCCTCGTCTGCAGATAAAAGCACATATTTATCACGCATCGACTTTGGAATCACATCCCTGACAGGCTCTCCTAAACTCTCAATCGCAGAGGCTACCGCACCACGAATATTCTGCTGTGTAAGCCCTTTTGTACATGGGTATATGGGCACAATTTTCCCAGTCTTCTGCCCCGCAAGACTTTCTGTCTCCATGAGCGGATTTATCATTTCAAGCATTGTCCCTCTTCTTGAAACCTTACCAAAAAAAACAAAACTTGTATCATTCTTTAAGGCTTTTTCGGTGTATGTAGCGTTAAACCATGTCAGGTTTAGAACTCCAGTTCCGTCACTGACTCTCGTCTGTATAACTCGAGATCCTGTCCGCGCCCTGAAAGAGCGTATTCCACCTGCAAGAGACGCCTTGACGCACACGCTCTCTCCATCCTCTATATCACAAATGTCTCGTACATCGGTTCTGTCATCGTAGCCTCTTGGGAGGTAGCGTAGCAAATCTCCCACATCAAACACGCCTAGCTTGTTAAAAAGCTCGGCGCGTTTTTCTCCTATTCCTTTGAGATAGCGTATATCTGTATTTTGCAAAATCATCACAGCATCGCTCCTCTTTTGCGAATTCTACTCTACCGCAATCATATAATAATACACAGGCTGACCACCATATACAACTGTAACATCTACATCGCTATTTTCCTCACTGATTTTGTCTGCAAGAGCCTGAGCGGTTTCTTCTTCTATATCTGCTCCATAGTATACAGTTACAACCTCTGACATATCGTCTATCATTCTCATTGTTAAATCAAATGATACCTGGTTTAAATCATCACCAAGGTCTGTTATATCACTGCCTACCATACCCATAACATCGCCCTCATGGATTTCAAGTCCGCCAACTGCAGAATCTCTTGCCGCAAAGGTAACCTGACCACACTTAACCGATGTGAGCATCTCTATCATAGCCTCGGTGTTTGCATCTTCGTCACAATCCCCATCAAAAACAAGCATTGCAGATATGCCCTGTGGTATATTTTTTGTTGGTATGACAATTACTTTCTTATCCTCAACAATATCGCACACCTGTTCTGCCGCAAGAATAATATTTTTGTTGTTTGGCAGAATGTAGACAACTTCCGCAGGAATTCTCGACACCGCATCAGCAAGATCTTGTGTGCTTGGGTTCATAGTCTGTCCGCCCTCAACAATCATATCAACGCCAACGCTTTTAAATACTTCTGTCAGACCACTGCCTGCAGATACTGCAACAACGCCATATTTTTTAAGCTCAACAGGCTGCTCTTCAACCACCTGGGCTGCAGCATTTCCTTCATTCTCACTGTGCTGATACTTCATATTATCAATCTTGATATTTATAAGCTCACCAAGTTTAAGAGCCTGCTCGATTACAAAGCCCGGATGATTGGTGTGAATATGTACCTTCACAATATCATCATCGGCAATAACGAGCATACAGTCACCCTTTGGCGAAATCGCCGCTTCAAACTGATTTGTCTGTCTGTCAGGAGATGACTTCTGGATAATAAACTCGGTACAATACTGGAACTTAATATTGGCAGTATCAATCTCCGAAGATGCCGCCGCTCCGCCTGCCGGAGCTGACGCAGCAGATACTGCCCCCTCTTTTGCCTCTATTGCCTTGCCGTCCTTAAGTGCCGCTGCCGCACCCTCAAGAAGGGTAACCACACCACACCCACCTGCATCAACAACACCTGCCTGCTTAAGAACAGGCAAAATTTCAGGCGTTCTGTCAAGGCTTTCCTTGCATGCCTTAATTATTGCATAGAAAAATTCTGCGGCATCGTCATAGCTTTCATAATTCTGCTCCGCAAATTCAGCACCCTCACGGACTACCGTAAGGATAGTACCCTCGGTCGGCTTCATTACTGCACGGTACGCAGTATCGCGGCCACCACAGGCAGCGTTCTTAATATCCTCAACAGTCAGTTCTTCTTTTCCTACAAGAGCACCCGATATACCTCTTAAAATCTGTGACAAAATAACTCCCGAGTTACCTCTTGCGTTACGAAGAGATGCCTTTGCAAGTATACCGATTACATTTCCTGCATTCTTCTCGCCTGATGATATTGCCGCTGCAGCTGCACCACTGAATGTAAGACCCATATTTGTACCTGTATCACCATCGGGAACAGGGAAAACATTTAGGTCATTAATTGCTTTCTTGTTATTCTGAAGATTATTTGATGCTGATTCAATCATCAGCATTATTTCACTTATGCTTATACTTATCACCGTTTTTCCTCCTAATATATCGTAGCAAATGGCACAACTTAATTGTTAACGCGTATGCTCTCTACATTTACAGTTACAGAACCTACCTTAAGCCCTGTCACATCCTCTATCTCGTATTTTACATTACTCTTTATAATGTCACCGACAGTGCTTATATTCACGCCGTATTCTACTATGACATAAAGGGCTATATCTACAACTCCGTCAACCACCTTGACCTTTATACCCTTATCCATATTTTCCTTTTTAAGCAGCATAGCAAGACCATCCTTACCACTTCTTACCGCCATGCCAACCACACCGTAGCACTTTGTAGCAGCATTACCCGCAAGTTTTGCAAGAACAGTGTTTGAAATTCTAACCATACCTTTTTCGTTTTTAATTTCTGCTGACATAATCTTTCTCCTTTCTTTTACCTCTATTGCTTATATATTTATTGTATGTGCACCGTGTCTTGTTGCCATCTCCATATCCGAGCCACGACATGTAAACAACAGTATCTGCCAGTTTTCGGATAGCTCCTCAAAAAGCCTGATTGCCGCATCGGCGCGTTCATCATCATACGCTATAAGTATATCATCAAGGAAGAGAATTTTCCCCTCACACAACAGGTTAGCAATTGAGAGTCTCAGCGCCAGGTACATCTGATCATATGTGCCATAACTTAAATACTCGGCATCAAACAAGTCACTCTCTGCCAGAACCCTGATTTTATATTCATCCGACACTCTCACGCCTTTGTATTTATTGTTTGTTAGTGTCGCAATGATCTTGTTTACTCCATCGCTTAGTTGAGGCAAGGTCTCTGATTTCCATGTATTGCCCGCCTCCTTAATGGTGTTTTCTGCCTCTTCAAGCACCATAAGCCGTCTTTGATATTTTGCTATTTCTTCGTTTATACCATTTATCTCTGTATCAATATCTGATGGAATAGCATCTATCTTATACTCATACGCCATCTTGCTATCAAGGTCTTTTACTTCTGACAGAAGCTCCAAGTGTCTGCTTCTTTTCGATTTAAGCCTTGCATCAAGTTCTGCAACAGACTCTATATCATCATCATTTGTAGCAACTGCTCTATCTCTCAGTTCTTCAAGCGTCTCTTTACCAAGGAAGTTAACCTTTGCAGCATTGAGACTATTGATACTCTCCCTCAGGCCCTCGCACCTGGTATAAAGATACGAAAGTTGTGACACATCATCCACATCATAAGCTGTAAGAATTTTGCTAAGTTCTGATTTCATTGTATCAACTTCTGTCAAAAGCCTCCGTTTGTTAGCTTTGACAACCTCCTGGTCCGCAGACCTTTCTATAGCATCAATCCTTAACGCCCTCATCCATCTTATACCAATAGCTGTAACGACAACTCCAATAATCGCAAGAGCTAAAAACGCTGCCATTGCTACATACGCTCTGCCAATACCAAAGCCTACTGTTGCAGCAATACCTAATGCCGTAAGGGTTGCTCCTATCCATGCTGCAGACAAACCCTTCCAACCGCTTCTGGTAATGTTTTCTTCTGTCTGGCTTTTTGCCACATACTCGGCAAGTTCTATCTCTTTCCGTGCAATTGCACGATCTGTCTCCATCGCGGATTTAACAAGTGTCTCTGTCAGGTCCTTGCCTTTTTGATAGTCACTGTTATTATATATAGAATTTAGTTTTTTATCACATTCTTCTATCTGTCTGACTCTTTGGGCAATAGCAAAATTTCTTTCTGCATCAAGAGTTTTTTCATATTTTTCTTCAAGCTTTTTTATTTCTGCATCTATTTTTTCAAGTTCTGCCCTTGCTTCGTTCAATCTTTGTTTTGAACTTTCTGTCTGTGCAATAATTGATGCAAGTTCATACTTCTTTGTGCGGCACTGAACAAGTCTATCTGATAGCACATCAAGCTTTCCTTTGACATTTCTTTTGTCCTTTGCCTCTATGCTGCGGCGTTCTGCCTCAATTTTTGCAAGAGCCGCTGCAACTGAAACCGTCTCATCGCCGCCTGACTGCATATTGAGAAGTTTTTTTGAAATCTCATCATCTCTGCCGCCCATAAATGTTCCACTTTGACGAATCCACAATGTCTTTTCAAAAACATCTGCAGAAACACCTAAAAGCTTTTCTCCTATTGTATCTGCATCATACACATTTATCTTTTGTCCATCAAGTGCATCACAAACATCAAAATTATCACCTGCAGAGGTTTTGCCAAACTTACGCCTTATCTCGATGACTCTGCCATCTACATCCAGTGTAAGTACACCTTCTGCTTTACCTCCGCTCCACGGAATTGCCCTCTCTCTTTCTTTGAGAACCTCGCCACTTTTTTTTCGAGATGACATACCATACAGCATTGCCTTTAAAAAAAGTTGTATTGTTGATTTGCCCGACTCATTCTGTCCATATATTACATTGAGTCCATCTGTCGGAGCAACAGATAGGTTTTCTATTTTACCAAACTTTATAATATTAATTTCTTTTATTATAACTTTTTTAGATGGCAACATTACATGTCACCTCCAAGCAAAACTTCTATTCCGGTAATCATAGCTTCTTCAATTATGCCTTTTTTATCCTCATCACAATCTTTAATTTTGGTTTGCATAATTCTAACGAACTCTCCACAGAGTGTATTCTGCGACGCAAGTTCTTCAAGGTCATAAACCGGCGCAGTCTCATCGTAGAGTTCTATGTAATGAACCTCATTTGCAAGTTCTTCATAAATTACATCCGTATTTATACAGGATACCTCAACTCTTCCGACAAGAGTAATCTTATAAAAGTCGTCTTTTGTGCCTGTGTCTCTGATTTTCTGTTTTATAGTCTCAGAAACATCAAGCATATCTCTTGCGTTGCTCAAATCTACCTTTACATCAAACATTCTGCGCTTTGAAGTCTTTTCAAATTTTATATCAACAACGCCGCCATCTATTTTACCAATATAGCAACCCATATCTCCACATTCATCAAACCCTCTTCCCTCGGGCGGGCCTGAATACGCAAAGACAGTATTTCCAACACGCTCTGCCTCGGTGCGTTTGTGTATGTGCCCAAGTGCAAGATAGTCTGCACCACAATTTTTTATAAATGACTTGTCTATCGGATTATATTGGCTATCGCCGCCGAAATATACAACATCCCCATGTAAAAGCATGATATCTGTGAAGCCCTCTTGCTTTTCAATCGGTAAAATCGGCATGACATCACTGCAATACGCATCAGCAAAACTGATACCGAAAACCCTCGTCTTTATGTCAGGAAGCTCAACACATTCAAACTCTGTTCCAAACACATGTACATTCTCGCCAAAGTCTTCTCTTGCGTAAACAGAATCATTCGTATACGGGTCGTGGTTGCCTGCAACTACAAAAACTTTAGTATTTTTAATTTCGGCAAATTTTCTCTTTAAAAAAGCAATTGTATCACCTGACACACAAGCACCATCAAACAAATCCCCTGCAATAAGCAGAATATCAAGTTGCTTTGCCTTGTCTATCATATCTGAAACACATCGAAGTATCTCACCTCTTCGAAGAGCCGCTCCCTTTGCGTCAAAGCGCGCGGAAAAAGCAGAGTCTAAATGTATGTCCGCCGTATGCAAAAAGGTTGGCATTTGTGTTTCACCTCCGCAAAGTTTTTGTTTTTACTTATACACAGTACAGTATAACATAACGATTTTATTTTGTCTATCTTTTATCTCGCTTTTTTTGAAATTAGTGTAAAAATATGTTATATTTTTTATTTCCATATATTATTCATGAAAATTCAACTTATCACCGTACAATTTTCGCTTTATCTGTTCACTTGTTGTCAAATAAATATAGTGTTAAAATAACGATGAAATATATTATTTGGGTATGGGAGGATTAAAATGAGTGTAATTGAAAGAATTAGTGACAAAGAACTTAAATATGTTGAACAAGTCTTAAAAGACGGTTTCAGAACTTCCGCAAACGGAAAAATGACAAGGCGTCTTGAAGAAGCTTTTGCAGAAAAGTTCAACAGCGAATATGCAATTGCTTTTTGTAACGGTACCGCTACCCTACATGTAGCACTTGAGGCCGTTGGCGTTGGTATAGGCGACGAGGTTATTGTTCCTCCTCTTACTATGTCAAGTACAACCTTTGCAGTTCTTCACGCAAATGCAACCCCTGTTTTCGCAGATGTTGACCCTGACACTTTTCTCATTTCTGCAGAATCAATCGAAAAATGTATAACACCAAAAACCAAGGCAATTATTGCTGTTTCACTTTTTGGACTAGCTCCTGATTACGATGCAATTAACGCTATTGCAAAAAAATATAATCTAGCTGTTATCGAAGATGATGCACAATGCTTCCTTGGTAAGTACAAAAACAAAATAGTGGGCACAATGGGCGACATATCAAGCTTTAGCTTTCAGGCTTCTAAACATATGACTTGCGGCGAGGGTGGCATTCTTATCACACAAAATCAAGAACTCGCAGATAAAATTCGTAAATATTCCTGCCTCGGCTACGCAAATGTTGGGTCCAAGGTTGGTAAAATCTCTAAATACGATATTCAAAACCCCAACTATTCGCGTCACCAGTCTCTTGGATGGAACTATAGGATGAGCGATGTTTGCAGCGCTGTTGCATTAGGTCAGCTTGAACACCTCGAAGAACTTGTTGAATATCGTCAAAAATCAGCTATGTTCTTCGCAAATGCCGTTAGTGACGCACCATTTCTTAAAGCACAGAAGGTAGGACCAGATTACGAAAACGCATACTGGACATTTGTTGCAAAAATCGAAGACGACAATATCTCATGGAATGATTTCAGAGATAAATATATAGAGCTTGGTGGAGACGCTGTATATGCTGCCTGGAAGCTGACATATCAGGAGCCTATGTTCAAAAACTTAACTCTTCTCAAAAGAGAGGGTTTTCTCAACAAAGATGTAAGTTACGAAGACGGCATATGTCCTGTAGCTGAAAATGTGCAACCGCGCTTGTTACAATTTAAAACAAACTATTTCGATTTGAACGAGGCTGAACAACAAGCAGAAATTTTGAAAAAAACTATTAAATATTTTAAATAAAAACCCCGCAGCATATCCCTCTGCATAAAAAATATTTGCAACTTGACGACAGACAAACATAATGGTAAACTTAAACTATACATAATATATTTTTATAAGGAGGGATAGTATGCAAAACAATAACTTCTTCTGCACACCGTTTGAGGTTGTTTGCTCTGATTTGAAAATAGTATTCATCATAGATGAAAAAACAAAAATTGCCGACAACACAGATATTCATCTGCATTCATTCTGGGAACTATTCTTCCTCGAAAATGGCAGCCTTACGGTAAGCGACGAAAATGTCGAGCAGGTTATCAGCAAAAATCAAATTATGTTGATTGCTCCGGGCACATATCATCGCACGCTGCCGTCGCACGATGCGGTTAAAAAGAGTATATTTTTTACCTTCTGTAAGGTTAAATCCCCGGATAGCGAGAAGCTGTATGATCAAATGCAGTCCGCTTTTTCCAACTTCTCTACACTTAAACTTAACGACTGTGGATACATAGGGATGATGCTGAGCGTAATTTTGCGCAATCTCTCAGAAAACAAGTTTGCAACATCATGGCGTATAAAATCAATCGTTGCAAACCTGATGTTTTCGCTATATGACAGAATTGATTCTGAAAACAATGTTCAGACAAAGTCTGTAGACACACAAAACAAATACTGGGGTTACAAATATGCAATTGAGCGGCTAATGGATATTTACTATACTGATGATATTAGTCTTGATTTTCTGAGCAGCGAGCTTTATCTTTCCCCACAAAATCTTACAAAGATTATTTCTGCCACCTATGGCAAAAGTTTTAACGAACTTAAACAGGAATTAAAAATGAGAAACGCCAAGCGCTTATTGAGTGAAACATCCTTGTCAATCACCGAGATAAGTAAAAAAATTGGATACTCTTCCTCTAGAGGATTTCTTACTGCCTTTTTAAAGTACGCAAAGTGTACACCAAGTGAATATCGCAGAGAAAAGCAGGGAAACTAAAAATCCCCAAAAACCTTGATATTTCAAGGTTTTGGGGATTTTTTTCATTTTATTCCCACTCTAACATCACTCTTGTTTTTAGTGTGTCTACAGTTGATTTTGAGTGGCTTTGGGGTTGTAATATGTAGTAATTTATACCTATTTTACACATTATACAACGATAGTGTTGTCAGAAGTGTTGTCAAAATAGTTTCCAAAGATTTATTATCAATTGAATGAACCCTATTCCAAATAAAACACCTGTAATAAACCTTCTTGTATTATTTGACATAATATTAAAAAGTAATTGTATCACGCCATCTAAAATCAACGGAATAAGTAACAATATGCACACTATACTAGGTATTAACAAACTAAAAGCGAACAGAAGAACTGAACATATATACCCAATTAAAACCCCTGTGCAACGGGCACATAAAGGAAACTGATATCCATAGAGAAAAAAACTTCTTTCTGGTTTTTGATGACAACCCCATAACTTCTTTGTAATTGTCATAACTCTAACCCATTGTTTTATCTTTTTATCCATTATGCTTGAAACTTGTTTCCGCATCCTTTACACATCCAATATGTAGTAGTGGTGGTCTGCTTTCCTTTGCCAGTTGCACCACACAATAATCCTAACGGACCGCAAAGCAAAAATCCGCAACAAGCATCACTAGCATTAAAGTCTTTACCTTTTGTTGATACTTCCGATACAGGCAAAATATCATGACTACCACAGCGAGGACAATGAAGTCCCGATGATTGAGCAACGACATTTGTATTTTCAGTTTGTTCATTAGGCGTGATTACTTTTTGTGCTTGAGAACTAACGACATTAACACCTGTTGGAATATGTGGTTTGTTGTCTGCATATTCAACTACATAGTTGTTATTATAACCGAACCTTGTTTTTAATTCCACTACTTCATCTGGCTCATTAACCACCACATTAAATGTGGCATTTATGCCAAATTTCTTCATCGTGCTATTAAACGAAATTGTATGAGTTCCAACCTCAACTGGTATTTCAAGAACCCCACCATTTTTCAATTCTCCTACGAATGTGTTCAAAAGATATACATTATGATTTTGTGCACATCCTATCATACTTGATTTTCGCTTTATAATAATTATTGCCATATTACTTAACTCCTAAAATATCATTTAGTTTATTATAACAAATTTGTTGAATAATGTCAACAGAACTCAAATAACATATATTTTCAGAAAACTGTTGTCAAAGTGTTGTCAAAATCATTTCTAAATCACTCTCTAAAAATGCTAAAAGTGGCTTGAACACTGTGTTTCAAGCCACTTTGTATTTTTTATGAAATTATTCCCACTCTATCGTACCAATGGGCTTTGGTGTAAGGTCTAAGAGGACACGATTGATTCCATCTACCTCGGATGTGATCCGGCCTGTAATCTTATGATGCCCCTCGTATGGAATTTCTACGATTCTTGCAGACATAGCATCTGTACTATTAACCGCTCGGATTAT
>JAZLDW010000019.1:0-23408 GCA_045614945.1 Clostridia bacterium
AGCCGTAACAGCTTGACTATTTTCAACATTAACATTATCAACCATATATTCCACCTACATTCTACTCATCATAACTATCGCCAAGAGTTTTCAACAAATCTTCCGCCAAGTCAGGCGATTCACCAGCCTTTTTCACCAGCGATATATCGATATCCTCAAATTGCTTTTTCTGTTCCGAAACTTGCTCTCGTGTAGCCACTGCTGATTTTATGTTCGCTCTACAAATTACTATAGTTGCAACAACATAAACAAATGTTATTAAAAAAGTCAACGAACCAGAATGTAAGTCCAAAAAACCTATAAATGTCTTTAATACGCCCATTTTATAATCTCCTGGACGGGGATACCTCTTTAAAAGTTTCTATCTTTATTTTTTGCGTTTCTTCAGTTCTTGTAGTCTTCCTATTGCAATGAATACTGCACTTAATATTTGTAAAACAGCTTCTACAATATTTGTTGTTAAAATTTGAGAGTTTAAGTAATCAGATGTTTTTAGCGAAAAGAAATCATTTGTTGTAGAAGTATCAATTCCCAAAGCACTACAAATTTTTTCAATTAGTATGTATATATAATTTATTTTTTCTACAGTATAATAACTTTCACTTACAAGAAAATCATTCATATCTATATTCTTTAATCCAAACTCCCAAATTATTACGCAAATAAGTAGCACATAACCAATAATTTCAATTTTTCGTGCTGTTTCATCCGAAAAATTAATACACTTTAAATATGTATAAAAAAATGTTGCTACAGCAAACAGTATTATTATCGCTAAAAAAATAATTGGCAACAACTTTATATCCTCCTACTTGTGGTAAAATTGTGGTAAAACTCAAAAAGTAAATCCCACAAACCGCATGGTTGTGGGATTTGTAGTAGATAATAATTATCTCTTTGAGAACTGAGGTGCGCGACGAGCTCCTTTGAGTCCGTACTTCTTTCTTTCCTTCATTCTCGGGTCACGAGTGAGGAAACCTTCAGCCTTAAGAACTGTTCTGTATTCTTCGTCAACTTCAAGAAGCGCTCTTGAAATACCGTGGCGGATAGCGCCTGCCTGTCCAGTAAAGCCGCCGCCCTGTACATTAACGAGTACATCAAATTTGCCAACTGTCTTGGTAAGTTCAAGAGGCTGCTTTACAACAACCTTGAGGGTTTCAAGACCGAAGTATTCGTCGATGTCTCTTTTGTTAATGGTAATAACACCAGTGCCGGGTACTAATCTAACCCTGGCAACAGATTTCTTTCTTCTACCTGTTCCGTAGTACTGTACGTTTGCCATGTTTATTCAGTCCCCTTTCTTACGCTTGCTCCCAAGCAACAGGAGTCTGTGCCTGGTGATTGTGGTTTGCGTCTTTATAAATTCTAAGCTTCTTCAAAGCTTTTCTGCCAAGAGTGTTGTGTGGAAGCATGCCTGCGATAGCGAGCTCCATAGCCTTCTCGGGACGGGTTGCCATAAGGTCCTTATAAGAAACTTCCTTAAGGTGACCAATGTAACCTGTGTGTCTGTACCATTTCTTCTGATTGATTTTGTTGCCGGTGAGGACAGCGTCCTTTGCGTTGATAACGATAACGAATTCACCGCAATCTACGCCCGGTGTGTACTGCGGACGGTGCTTACCGCGGAGAATAGTAGCAGCAGTAGCAGCTACACGTCCGAGGGGCTTGCCGGCAGCATCAATGATGTACCATTTTTTTTCAATTTCATTGGCTTTTGCCATGTAAGTTGACATTGTAATGCCTACCTCCTATTATATAATTAGATAATTAATTTCAAAAACAAGGCAACCTGATTTTCAGGCTGCCTTGCTATTATAATACTAAAATATGTCTTTGTCAAGCACTTTTTTTAAAAAATTAATTTACCATTGAACAAACTCTCGTTTTCGTTGTTTTTCTCTCTTATGCTCGTGTATGCTCACGTGCGAATTTCAAAAAAGTTTTGTTTTTAACCAAATAATCTTGCGATATCGTTCCATGTTACAAAAATCATTAGTGCGATAAGAAGAGCAAACCCAATTGCGTGTACAATACCTTCTTTTTCGGGAGGGATAGGTTTTCTGAAGATAAGCTCAAACAGAGCAAACACAATTCTGCCTCCGTCAAGAGCAGGGATAGGAAGAAGATTCATTACCCCTAAGTTGACTGCAAGGAATGCGGCAAAGAAGAGAAAGTTTAAAATTCCCGTCTGTGCAACTGTATTCATAGCAGATACAACGCCCACAGGGCCTGACATATCGCTAACACCAGCTTGACCGCTAAGCAACATTCCAAGAGAAACAAACACAAGTTTAACCATCCAGACTGTCTGAAAAAATCCCTCGCGCAGTATACCCCATGGCGTAATTTTTGAAGGTGAAATCTCAAAACCTACAAGATGCCCTACGGTACCATCCTCGTAGGTATATTCCATAGGAGTAAAACTTTGGGTTTTGCGTACCCCGTCACGCTCGTATGTCAAGGTGTAGTTTGTATCGGATGAGTTTGAAAGTTCAAAACTGATATCTTTTTGGATGTGAACAGCTTTGCCGTTGACCTCAACAATTTTGTCTCCAGGTTGCAAAAAAGCAGATGCAGATGCATTTGGATTTACATTTGCAACTATGGTAGAGGGAAGACCGCCATTTTGAAAAGCCGAGGTCGTAACAAGAGAGGTAACTATGACAAACCCAAGCAGAACATTCATAGTCGCACCTGCGGCAAGTATAATAATTTTTGGCAATGGTTTTTTTGTGCTGAAACATCCGTCAGAATGTGTATCCTCGTCCTCGCCATCCATTTTACAAAATCCGCCTATAGGGATAATGCGGATTGAATAAAGAGTTTTCTTGCCCTGATGCTTCCATATTGCAGGCCCCATACCGATAGCAAACTCTAAAACATTTACACCAAAGGCACGGGCGGTAATAAAGTGGCCGAACTCATGAACAAATATTATTACTGAAAAAATCAATATTGCGCCAATAATTGTTAATATCATAAAGGATAGATCATCTCCGTTTTAATAATTGGGTATCATTTTTTATTTGTGCATCAGTATAAATTATCTCTTCAATATTTGGGGTTTCAATGTTTTTATATTTTGACATCGCTGATTCAACTATATCCGAAATGTCCAAAAATCCAATTTCGTCATTCAAAAATGCAGCAACTGCAACCTCGTTTGCAGCATTCATAATTGTTGGCATCAATCCTCCCTGTTTGCCTGCATCTTTTGCAAGGGCAAGACAGCGGAAAGTTTCCTCGTCAGGCTTTGCAAATGTAATCTTTGCAAGATCTGCAAAGTCTATACTTTTCTCCATAGAGGAGAGTCTTTCGGGATAAGTAAAGGCGTATTGTATGGGGTGCTTCATAGAGGGGTATGACAGTTGTGCTATAACGCTTCTGTCATCGAACTCTACCATGGAGTGAATTATACTCTCTCTTTGAATGACCACTTCAATATCGTCAATCGCCATATCAAAAAGCCATTTTGCCTCAAGCACCTCAAGACCTTTGTTCATTAATGTGGCGCTGTCAATCGTAATTTTTGCACCCATATTCCAGTTGGGATGTTTGAGCGCATGTATCTTTGTCATTGATTGAAGCTGGTCACGGGTTTTACCAAAAAACGGTCCGCCTGATGCAGTGAGGAGTATTTTGCGAAGTTCCTGCCTTTTGCCTGAGTGTAACGATTGAAAGATAGCACAATGCTCACTATCAACCGGCAAAAGTCGTACACCATACTCCTTTATAGCATTCATAAAAAGCGGTCCTGCAGTGACAAGAGTTTCTTTGTTGGCAAGGGCTATGTCCTTGCCGGCTTTTATCGCTTCCATTGTTGGGACAAGTCCGGCAAAACCAACAATTGATGATAAAACCATATCCGCGTCATTCTCTGCAGCAACTGAACACAGACCAGCCTGCCCAGCCAGAATTTTGCAGTCTGTGTCAGCAACTGCAATGGCAAGTTGCTTTGCTGCTGTCTCGTCGGAGACCGCTGCAAAGGTGGGTCTGAACTTTCTGATTTGTTCTTCAAGCAGTTTTATGTTTTTGTTGCCAGAGATTGCAACAACATCAATGTCAAATGTGCCCCTGAGCTCTTGGGCGACCTCAAGTGCTTGAGTACCAATTGATCCTGTTGAGCCGAGTATGGATATCTTCATAAATTATATATCAATCCTTTGTATTTTATTCCCCAAGTAAGTCCCAGGGTGTAAGCATTCCCAAAATTCGTTCTTTTGGAGAGCCGTTTTGAGTTATAAAAATTGCTGCAGGACGCCTACCCAGTGGCCCTGAAGTGTTTTCAAGCAGTTTTTCTGCCTCAAAGACAGTAGTTGTGCGTGGCGCAAATATAAAATCTTCACAAATGTGGTTTTTTATTTTAAGATAGGAGGAAAAATCTTTTATTTGCGTAGTGTCGTCGATTTCTATACCTGAATTTTTAAAAGCGCATGAGAAAATCGTACTTATACTGAATACTCCGTATAAAAGACCTCCCTCTAAAACAGGAATGTGAGAAAAACCGAGACTGACCATCTTGTGCATTATGGGTTTTACCTTGTCTGAAAGTTTTGTGCATACTAATAAATCCCCTGTGACTGCTTTGTCAATGGCGAGGGGAGGAGCTAAAAGATAATCTGCCACCTGTCTGAGTGCATCTATGGCAGCATTTGTCGGGATAAATGGAGGTTCGTTATCAATGTCGGGGTTGTGAGATAGAATATTTCTCATCTCACGGCAGGTGTTAAGAATCTCTTTAAATTGCCTGCCCTCAGGCGTTGAGATAAACTGCATAATAATACTGCTTCTGCCGTTTTTAAAGCCTCTGTCTTTAAGTTTTTCTTCGATCACCTTGTATAAATCAAGAAACTCATCTGTCTTGTGCATTGCTTCACTCACCCAGAGCCACTCTCCTTTTATGTATTAGTATCCGAGCGTTCCGTCTAAAGAATCGTCGTTTTCAATCCAGTCAGACACAGAGATAACGGTGAACTCGGTAGGGGTGTTGCGGACAACAACCTTTTCGATACCTGCATTTATAATCATTCTTTTGCACATAGAACAACTGTTGGCGTTTTCTACAAGTTCCTTTGTTTTTACATCCTTGCCGACAAGGAAAAGAGTAGCACCGAGAGTATCACGGCGAGATGCAGAGATAATGCAGTTTGCCTCAGCGTGAACACTACGGCATAGTTCGTATCTCTCTCCTCTTGGGATATTAAGTTTTTCTCTCATACAAAAGCCAAGGTCAGAACAGTTTTTTCGTCCTCTTGGCGCACCTGTATAGCCTGTGGCAACAATCTCGTCATTTTTTACAATGATTGCGCCAAAGTTTCTGCGCAGGCAAGTTCCTCTCTCTGTAACTGTTTCTGCAATGTCAAGGTAGTAGTTGTTTTTATCAACACGACTCATTGAAAAAACCTCCAAAATACAAAATTCTAAGTTAATATTTTTATTATATAATAAAGAAAGAAAAACCGCAAGGTTTTTCTTTCGATAACAAAAAAGGCTTCCCCCTGGGGGGAAGCTGTCACCGAAGGTGACTGATGAGGGGAAAATCACCCCATAAGATGCTCTACTAGAATTTTTATGCCAAGCAAAATCAAAATCACGCCACCTGTAAATTCTGCCTTTGATTTATATTTTGCACCAAATATATTGCCGATTTTTACACCAAATGATGAAATAATAAATGTAACAACACCGATAAAGATGACTGCTACGGTTATGTTTGTATCGGGCAAAAACGCAAATGTTACGCCGATTGCCAAAGCGTCTATGCTGGTGGCTATAGCAAGGGGCAACATCTCTTTGGGTGATAATCCGCAGTTAACACAATCGTCGTCTTTGGAAAGAGCCTCTTTTATCATATTTGCACCGATTAAGGCAAGAAGCACAAAGGAGATCCAATGGTCAACCGATGTGATGCTGTCCTTAAACTGTGCCCCGATTATGTAACCGATAAGTGGCATAATCGCCTGAAAAGCACCAAACCACAGACCAACCCATATGGAATTTTTAAGAGTATTTTTTTTAAGCGATAGACCCTTGCAGACTGCTACTGCAAAAGCATCCATGGAAAGTCCTACGGCAAGTATAAAAAGTTCGGTTATTCCCATTATATACACTCCTATGTATAGAATATTTCGCATAACAATACTATAAATATAATATATAGAAGAAATTTTGTCAACTCAACAAAGTGCTTTTTGTGTAAAGTCTTTTGACATTTCGCATAATCTGTGATAAAATATGAAACCGAGGTGAATAAAATGACTATAACATACGAACTTGGCAACTCATTATATGTAAACCTAACAAACAGATGCAGTAACAACTGCAGTTTTTGTGTTAGGCAAAACCACGATGGTGTAAACGGAAAGGACAGTTTATGGCTTGACAGCGAACCGACAGTTGATGAGATAAAGGCAGATTTTGAAACACGCGACCTTACAAAATATGATGCCGTTGTGTTCTGTGGCTATGGAGAGCCTATGATAAGAGCATATGATGTGATTGAGGTTTCAAAATGGCTTAAGGATAAAATGCCAGACATAAAAATAAGGATAAATACCAACGGACAAGCAAATCTTATATGTGGTGAGGATATTACCCCCAAACTTGAGGGGCTTATAGATTGTGTCTCGATAAGCCTAAATGCAGAGAATGCCAAAAGGTATCAGGAGTTGTGCCAAAGCGAGTTTGGTGAAGCGGCTTATGAAGCTCTTTTAGAGTTTGCGTGTCTTGCAAAAAAACATGTGTCTGAGGTTGTTCTTTCGGTTGTGGATGTAATGCCAGAGGATGAGATTAAGGAGTGTCGTAAGATAGCGGATAAATGTGGAGTATCCTTAAGAGTGAGAGAGTATATAGAGTAAGAATTAGGAGATTTTTATGCTTAGCTTAAACGAAATAACAATAGATAAAAAAGAACTTATAGAGGAATTTCTTAAAAGGCGTATCAGCCTTAATTCAGAGTTTTCCTTCGCCAATCTCTTTATGTGGCGCAAAAGTTATGATATACGCTATGTTATAATCGATGACATGCTTTGCATAATGCCAAAACACACAGGTGGTCCGAGAAGTGCGATATTTCCTGTCGGCTTTGTTGATGCAAAAGGAAACAAGCGCGATGTGGCACATGTTATAGAAAAAATTTTAGAATATTTTGACAATATAGGCGAGGTGCCGCTTATCCGCCTTTATGATGAGAAAACGGTTAAAATTCTTACAGAGGCTTTTCCCGGCAAGTTTATAATAACAGAGGACAGAGACAGTTTTGACTATGTGTATAAAGTGGAAGAATTGATTAACCTTCCGGGAAAGAGATTTCATTCAAAGAAAAATCATGTAAACAGGTTTAAAAAGCTCTATCCCAACTATGAATATTGTAAAATGACACCACAGGACAAAGATGAATGCCTTAAGCTTTTTGATGAGTGGAGAGACACTAAGTCACTTGAGGGAACGGGTCTTGAAGAAGAGCGAGAAGCAGTTTGCGAACTATTAAACAACTGGACATCGCTTGATATTGTCGGTGGATGCATAAAAGTATGTGGCAAAATGGTAGCGTTCTCTCTTGGGGAACGTCTTTTGGCTGATACTGCAGTTATACATCTTGAACACGCTGACACAAATTATGAGGGCGCTTTTGCAATAATGAATAGAGAGTTCCTTATAAATGAGTGGGGTGATTGTGTATATGTAAACCGCGAGGAGGATATGGGGATTCCCGGGATGAGACGCGCAAAGGAGTCTTACAGGCCCGCGTTTATGGTAAAAAAATATGTTGCAACTTTGACATAAGGTTTATAGAAAATTTAAAAAAATTTAAAAAAGGTATTGCTTTTTTTCGCCAATGGTGTTATAATGTCAAAGTTGTTAAAAATGTGCCGCTAGCTCAGCTGGATAGAGCGTCTGACTACGGATCAGAAGGTCGGGAGTTCGAATCTTCTGCGGCACGCCATTTTTTAAAGGTGGGGGTTTTGCCGATAGGGCAAGATCCCTGCTTTTTTGTATATATGTTTTATTGACAAAGAATAACGAATATGCTACAATTTCTATAGTGATATAAATGGAAAATAAAAAGGAATGATTTATATGAAGATTGCGATAGGAAACGATCATGCAGCTGTTGATATGAAACTGCAGATTAAAGAATATCTTGAAAGTAAAGGACATGAGGTTGTAAACTTTGGAACAGATACAAATGATAGCTGCGACTATCCTGCGTATGGCAAAATGGTTGCAGACGCTGTAAGTGCCGGAGAGTGTGAGTGTGGCGTTTTAATATGCGGTACAGGAGTTGGAATATCTGTTGCTGCAAACAAGGTGAAGGGGATAAGAGCTGCTGTGTGTTCTGATCCTGTTACAGCTGAACTTACAAAGAGACACAATAACGCAAATATAATTGCCTTTGGTGCAAGAATAGTTGGGATAGAGACGGCAAAGAAGATTGTCGATGCATATCTTGATGCGGAATATGAGGGCGGAAGACATCAGGCTAGAATAGATATGATTTCAGATATAGAAAACGCGAATTTCTAAAATAAATAAACAAGTATAAAAAACAAAATTAGTGGAAAAATTTTAGAAAAAAAGGCTTGACAAACGAGGAAGATGTTGTTATAATAACAGGGTCGCATTGAAACGAGCGGGTGTAGTTCAATGGTAGAATCTCAGCCTTCCAAGCTGATTGCGTGGGTTCGATTCCCATCACCCGCTCCATTATTTTTTTTGTCGACAGGCAAGCAGCCTTATTGTATACGCGCCTGTAGCTCAGCTGGATAGAGCAACTGCCTTCTAAGCAGTGGGCCAGGGGTTCAAGTCCCTTCAGGCGCGCCAAATATGGTGGGTATAGCTCAGTTGGCTAGAGCGCCAGATTGTGGCTCTGGAGGTCAAGGGTTCAATTCCCTTTATCCACCCCATTTTGTATTTTGGGCTGTCGTCAAGCGGTAAGACACAGCACTTTGACTGCTGCATTCGTAGGTTCGAATCCTGCCAGCCCAGCCACTTTTTTTTAAATATGACCCATTAGCTCAGTTGGCAGAGCACTTGACTTTTAATCAAGGTGTCCGGAGTTCGAATCTCCGATGGGTCACCAAGAAGAAAGCATCGACTTTTGTCGGTGCTTTTTTCAATGAATTGCCTGACGGCACGAATTGAAATCTGCGATTTCATGAATTGAGCCTGACGGCTCATGAATTGCACCTATCGGTGCTATTTTATGGCACACTATGTCACTTTTGTTTAAGTATAATAAAAACATAAACATTCGGATGTGAAAAACTTAAGCAGGAGTGATAAAATGCAAAAAAGTGAAGAATGGGTAAGATGGCGAACTTTTATAAAGCCTACGACCTGCTTTGAATGTTTTAGGCGTAATAGCAAAATATTTTCTTATGAAGAGCTGGCGAGAATTGGTGAACCAAAACTTCATGAGAAGTGTGGTTGCCGATTAGAGCAACTGCTTGCCATTGTTGCAGGATATGCAACAGAACTTGGTACAATGGGCGCAGACTGGTGGTTGTACTATTTAAATGAGTTGCCAAGTTATTACATATTTGAAGACGAGGCAAAGGATTGTATTTTCCAACGATGGACTCATTTTTGTAACCTATGATCATTATAAAACATTTATAGAAGTAATTGGAAAGGAGCGATAATCTTATGGAAAAAATAATATTGGATTTTACAAATTGTAAAAACGCGATTGATATGCACAGTGAATTAAAAGAAAAGTTTGATTTTCCCGATTATTATGGGGAGAATCTTTCTGCATTATGGGATTGTTTGGATAATTATTGTAATTGGGAATTATGCGTCATGATATTTGGAACCGAAAAAATATCAAAGGAGTGGCAACCATATATGAAAGAAATTCTCGAAGTATTTCAGGATGTCCACGAAAAAACCCCAAATATAACATTTGAAATCGTTTCGTAATTGTCATCTAAACCTTTCGGCTTTTACATAGAAACAGAACGATTTAGATGACATTCTAAGTTGTTCTGTTTTTTTTATTTAAATATTAATGATTAACCTTCTTTTAACCTTGTACTTTTATAATTATCTTAAAATCAGAAATGTGTTTTGAATTTGGCATAGTTTGGGAGGTGAAAAATTTGAAATTCAGGCACGAATACAAGCATCAAATAAATCTTGCAGATATATACGGTCTAAGAACAAGGCTATCTGCCATCGTGAAACATGACTCGAACTGTGATGCAGACGGAACATATTTTGTTAAGAGTCTGTATTTTGACAACTATATGGATAAGGCTCTCCGAGAAAAAATTGACGGAGTGAATAAGCGTGAGAAATTCCGTATCAGGTACTATGGAACGGACACCTCCTTTATCCGTTTAGAAAAGAAAAGTAAAATTAACGGATTATGTAATAAGGTGACCTGCAGAATCACCGCAGAAGAATGTAAAAAAATTATTGACGGCGATATAGACTTTATGAAAGACAGCGAGCATGAACTGATGCGAGAACTGTACTCTAAAATGAAATATCAGTTACTTCGCCCGAAATGTATCGTAGCATACACCCGTGAGTGCTTTGTATACCGATGCGGAAATGTCAGGGTAACACTCGATATGAATATCTGCGGCAGTAACAATGTAAAGGAATTCTTAAATCCTGATTTACCTTTCTTACAAACTTATCACGAAGCAATATTAGAGGTGAAATGGGATGAATACTTACCTCAAATTATCAGGGACTGTGTTCAGGTTAAATCAAGAAGAAGTGCCGCCTTCTCAAAATATGCGGCAATAAGGATATAAATAAACACAATGGAAGGAAGTAAAAATTATGACTTTTTCAGATGTATTTAAATCAAGTTTTTTGAGTAATATCAATTCTTTTTCAACACTTGATGTGCTTTTGGCACTCGGGCTTGCCTTTGTAATAGGACTTTTTATCTTTTTAATCTATAAAAAGACTTATCAGGGCGTTATGTATTCTGATTCATTCGGCGTGTCCCTCATTGCGATGGCAATGATTACAAGCCTTGTAATTATCGCAGTAACATCCAATGTTGTGTTATCACTCGGTATGGTCGGTGCTCTTTCTATTGTTCGTTTCAGAACTGCAATTAAAGAGCCTATGGATATAGCATTTTTGTTCTGGGCAATCGCAGTTGGTATCGTACTCGGTGCAGGACTTCTTCCTCTTGCAATTATCGGCTCTGTAATTATCGGTATCATCATTGTAGTTTTTTCAACAAGAAAAATTGGCGATACTCCGTATATTCTTGTTGTAAGCTGTGAAAACGAAGAAACAGAAAATGCGGCATACGAGCTTATCAAAGCAGAGGCTAAAAAAAGCCTTCTTAAATCAAAAGCAGTAAATAAATTAGGAATTGAACTTACTTATGAAGTACGAATCAAAGACAATAACACAGGATTTGTAAACAAAATCTCGGCTTGCGATGGCGTAACAAATGCAGTTTTAGTTTCCTATAACGGCGAGTATATGTCGTAAGGCGAAAGGAGACTTAAAATGTTTAAGAAAGTAATTCCGATAGTTATTTCGCTATGCCTGATATTCAGTATAAGCGTAATGGCTGAAAACATAAATGGAGAAAATGAGTCGCGCGCTCTGCAATTTTCGGGGCAGATGCCTGCTGATGTGGGGGCACGTCCTCAGGGAGCTCGCGAACCGATGGGAGCACCACCGGAGGGAGAGTTTGTGCCACCGGAGGGTGGGGGTGTTCCTAAGCAGGATGCTAACGCAAACAGCAACGCCGAAAAGACACCTCAGCCGGAGGATAATGCGGCAGGCAACCCGCAAATCCCGGGCGGAAACCGGCAGTTTGGCGGTCAAATGCCCGGTGGTATGGGTGGGTTCCCCGGTAATATGCAAAACTTTAACGGACAGACTCAGGAAGATGCGCCGAAAGGCTTTTTAGGATTTGTTAAAACATATTCCACTCCAATAACTTCCATTGTTCTTTTAGGATTGGCATTTATCTTTGTCATTTTCTACAGAAGAAAGAACTATTGATGTGAAGGTAAATCAAAATTTTGAAGAAAAGGAGGACGAATATGCTATCGAGTAAACACATTTCCAAAATAACAATTGCACTTATCTCTGCCACATTGATTTTGTGTGTTCTTGCTATGGCCTTTTATGATAAACTGCTGCCCGTTGTAAATACTTCGGGTTACAGTATGGAATATCAGGACAAGTTATTTGATACAAGCGAAGTTCTTGATATTGAAATCATAATGGACGATGCAAAATGGAACGAAATGCTTCAAAATGCACAGCAGGAAGTGTATTACGAATGTGATGTTATAATAAACGGCACTACATTTAAGCAGGTCGGTATCAGACCAAAGGGTAATACAAGCCTTTCTTCTATTGCAAGAGATCCTGACAATAACAGATACAGCTTTAAACTTGAATTTGACCAGTTTGTTGACGGTCAGACCTGTTTTGGACTTGATAAATTGGTGCTGAACAACAGTTATGCAGACACCACAAATATGAAAGAAGCAATCATTTATGATATGTTTCAGTATTTAGATGCAGATGCTTCGCTTTACAACTATGCAAAGATTTCCGTAAACGATGAATATTGGGGAGTATATCTCGCTTTAGAAGCCGTTGAAGACAGTTTTATGCTTCGTAACTACGGCATGGAAAAGGGATATTTATATAAGCCTGACGGTATGAATTTCGGTGGCGGAGGCAAAGAAAGAAATCAAAATGGCAATAATAATTTCCCTACACCACCCGAAGGCGGATTCCAAATGCCTGAAAACTTCGGAAACGGCGGACAGGGTATGCCTGCACCTCCAAACTTTGAACGAAATAACCAAGACCAAAATACACAAGGCGAAAGAAAAACTTTTGACAGAGGTAACTTTGGTGGCGGTGAACGAGGCGGACGAGGTGGCTTCGGCGGTATGGGCGGAGGCAGTAACCTTAACTATACCGATGATAATTTAGACAGCTACCAGACGATATGGAACAGCGAGGTTAATGACAGTTCGAAAGCCGACCATGAAAGAGTTGTCAAAGCATTAAAGAATGTTCACGGACAAACCGATATTGAGAAGTATATTGATGTTGATGGGGTGCTTAAATATATGGCAGTTCATAACTTCTCTGTCAATGATGACAGTTTAAGCGGTTCTATGTCCCATAACTATTATCTCTATGAAGCAAACGGTCGAATCAGTATTCTGCCCTGGGACTATAATCTTGCACTCGGCGGAATGCACGGCGGAAACGGAACAAGTGTAATCAATGATCCTATTGATGAGTTATGGCAAGGAACCAAGCTTTTTGATTTTGTTTTACAAAATGAAGAATACAAAGCTCGTTATCACGAGTATTATGAAAGACTCGTAAATGAATACCTGTATGGCGGTAAATTCGAGGAAACTTATAACAGAATCCGCACGCAGATTGATTCTCTTGTAGAAACCGATCCGAACAGCATGTACACCTATGAAGAATACTTAAAAGGTGCCCAAGTTTTATATGATGCGGTTATGCTTCGTGCAGAAAGCATCAAAGGTCAGCTTGATGGAACTATCCCGTCAACATCTGAAGGTCAGAATGCCGACTCTTCAAAGCTTGTCGATGCATCGCATCTCAACCTCTTTGATTTAGGCACATTTATGGGCGGAGGCTTCGGTGGAAACAGAGGCGGCAATCGTCAAATGCCCGGAAATAACAATCAGAATATAGCGAATGAGTAAAATTACAAGGTGTGGCAATAAAAGTCACACCTTGTATAATATATACAAAATGTTCGCATTCCTTGAAATTTGAGACATAATGTGGTATACTTAGTTAAGCAAAAGAGGTGAAATTATGCGACTTTTGGTTGTTGAAGATGAAAAGCATCTTAACAAAACACTTACGGAAAGACTTTCTAAAATCGGCTATACGGTTGACAGTTGTTTTGATGGCAAGGATGCTTTGTACTATGTAGAAAACACACAGTATGACGGAATTATCCTTGATGTTATGATGCCGAAAATTAACGGTTTTGAAGTTCTGCGAACAATGCGCGAGAAGAAAATTCTGGCTCCTGTTTTAATGCTTACGGCAAAAGATTCGGATGAAGATATAATAAACGGACTTGACCTTGGGGCAAATGATTATCTTACCAAACCTTTCTCTTTTGATGTTCTTTGTGCAAGAATCCGGGCGATGCTCCGTGTGAAAGAAAACATTACGGGTGCGGTACTTGAAATTGCAGATTTAAGTGTTGATACTGTAGCAAGAGTTGTAAAGCGTGGAGATACCGTTATTGAGCTTTCGTCAAAGGAATATTCCGTGCTTGAATACCTTATGAGAAACAAAGGCATTATCGTATCAAAGGAAAAGATTGAAGAAAATATATGGAACTATGAATACGAAGGCTCAAGCGATGTTATAAAGGTGTATATCCACCACCTTCGCAAAAAGATTGATGATAATTTTGAAAAAAAGCTACTCCACACCATAAAAAATGTGGGATATGTGATAAAGGAAGATTAGTATGAAAAAGCCAACTTCAATAAAAACCAGAATAACAATATGGTACACGACGCTTATGTTTGTACTTGTATTAGTTGTGCTATCTTTAGTAGGCGGTCTTTCTTATCAGCTTTCCATTGACAGTGTTGAGAAGGATGTTATTCTGCAAGTAACTCAGGTAAGGGAAAGTCTGTCTAAAAGACAACCCGGTGTATTTGAAATTGTTGAAAGTAAAGAAGAATTCAAAAATGTATCAATTTATGGGATGGATGGCAAATACCTTGTCGGACAGTATAACTATGATGTTGTAAATATTCCTTTTGAAGAAGGAGTGCCAAGAAAAGAAAGTGTTGACGGAAAAGATTATATTGTCTATGACGCAAGAACGCCCGGACCTCCCGGTATGCGTGGAGGATTTTGGATAAGAGGAGTTGAATCTGTTAATTCCACAATGCTTTTGGGCAGGTCTGCTATTGTCATTATGCTTATTCTGATACCGCTTATCCTTATTTTGACTGCGTTTGGCGGATATTATATAACTAAAAGGGCATTCAGACCGATTAACAATATAGCAAAGACCGCAAATGATATTACAACACAAAAGGACATTACTCGAAGAATTGAAATTGAACCGGATAGCAAAGAAGATGAACTTTATCATCTGTCAGCAACACTTAATAAAATGCTTGATAAAATAGAAAATCTTATTAAGCAAGAAAAGCAGTTTACATCGGATGCTTCTCACGAGTTGAGAACACCTATCAGCGTTATTCTTGCACAAGGTGAATATCTTTTAGATATTGCAAAAGATGAAAAAGAAAAAGAACTTGCCCAGACGATTGTTGATAAATCAAAGCAGATTTCAAAGCTTGTATCAAGACTCTTGCTCCTTGCAAGGATAGACCAAAATAGACAGAAATTTAATAAAGAAAAGGTTGACCTTGGTGTTATTATTGATGTTGCGATTGACAGTATGAAAGAATTAGCCTCACAAAAAGAAATATTGCTTTTTGCAAATGTACCTGAAGGAATGATTGTAGATGCAGACGAATCCTTGCTCCTTTCAGCAATTACCAACCTTATCAGTAACGGAATTAAGTATGGTAATGAATCAGGTTATGTATCTGTATCAGCATCAAAGATTGGCGACAAAACAGAAGTTATTGTTGCGGATAATGGCGTTGGAATATCAGAAGAACATATCGATAAAATATGGACTCGCTTTTACAGAGTCGATGATGTCCGCAACGATGAATACGGAAGCAGCGGCTTGGGGCTTTCGATGGTAAAAAGCATAATCAAACTTCACGGCGGAGATATTAGCGTTAAGAGTGAAATTGGAAAAGGAACTGAATTTAGAATCGTTTTATAATTGGCATCTAAACCATTTGCATCTTTGCTAACTTGCGTATCTTAATTTAAGACTTTAGGGGTTTACAAGCAAAGCTATAGAGTGTATAATGTTTGAGATGATGGCAAAAAAGGAGTAAATTTTATGCTTAAAGGAAAACAAAGAGCGATGCTCAGAAAAATGGCGAATCAGCTACCTGCGCTTTATCAGATAGGTAAGGATGGAATAACCGAAAATATAATTAAACTGTTTGATGATGCGCTCGAGGCGAGAGAGCTTATAAAGGTTCATATACTTGACAGCGCTTTGCTTGAAACAAGACAGACCGCAGATGAGGTTGCGACAAGGCTTGGTGCAGAGCCGGTACAGAGTATTGGTAGTAAGTTTGTGCTTTACCGCAGGTCTGAGAATAATCCCAGGATTGAACTGTAAATTATATTCAAAAAAATTGGAGATAAAAATGGTAGATATAAAAACAAAACCTGATTTTAAATATCTTTTGTTTGACCTTGACGGAACGCTTACTGACCCATACGAGGGGATAACAAAATCATTTCAATATGCTCTGGCAGCCTATGGTATAGAGGCGGCACAGGAAGACCTTACATTTGTAATCGGTCCGCCGCTTATCAACTGCTTCTGCGATGTTTATGGCTTTGATATGGAAAAGGGAGAAGAAGCGGTTGCAAAGTACAGAGAACGCTTTAGTAGGGTAGGCTGGAGAGAAAACAGACTGCTCGATGGAGTACAGGAGATGCTTCTGCTGCTTAAAGAGAGAGGTAAGGTTATTTCTCTTGCTACCTCAAAACCTTACGCTTTTGCTAAAAAAATAATAGAAGAATTTGATATTGCAAAATACTTTGATGTAGTAATAGGTGCCGAATTTGACGGAAGTCTGGGCACAAAAGAGCAGATAATAAAAAAGGCCCTATCAGAACTTGGGGTAGAAGATTTGTCGTCTGTAGTTATGATTGGAGACAGAAAGCACGATATAATTGGTGCAAAGAAATGCGGCGTCAAGTCAATAGGTGTGCGTGTTGGATATGCACAGGAGAATGAACTTGAAGATGTAGGTGCAGATTATATTATAGATACAATTGAAGAGCTGACCGAGTTTCTGCTGTAGAATCGGCATATAAAAGGAGACGGATATGTATAAATTATGCATTTTTGACATGGATGGTACTGTGGTAAACACGATTGGTGATATTGCGGCGGCGCTTAACCGCTCTCTTGAAAAGCTAGGGTATTCTGCTCATAAAGAGGAAGAGTACTGCAAAATGGTTGGAGATGGAATGGCGGTTCTGTGCAGACGAGCAATCAAAGGAGCGTCGGAGGAAGAAGTAAATAAACTGATTGGCTTATATGACGAGGATTACAAAAACAACTGCTGCGTAAAATCATATATTTATGATGGGATGGCTGATGTGGTAAATCGTCTTAAAAAGAAAGGGATAAAGTGCGCCGTTTTATCAAACAAGCCACACGCACAACTGCTGGAAATCGCAGATGTCTTGTTTGAGGACGATATGTTTGATGAAATCCTTGGGCATACGACGAGGTTTGCTCCAAAACCGGACCCTGCCTCAATGCTTTATCTTATTGATAAGATGGGATGCAAAAATGATGAGGTTGTATTTGTAGGGGATTCTGATGTGGATATTAGACTTGGCAAGGCAGCAAATGTTTATACCGTCGGTGTTACATGGGGGTTTCGCGGAGCGGAAGAACTAAAATCAGAGGGTGCAGACGCAATTGCTGATACTGCTGAAGAATTATATAATATTATAATAAACAAATAAAAAAGCGGTGCGGGGCACCGCTTTTTTATTTGCATCCGCAAGAACAACTGCCGTTATCGTCGCTTGCACGCTTTTGTGGAGGAAAGAATTCATCAATAGGAAATCTGATTCCGTTAAAGAGGTCACATGGGCTGCTGTCAGATGAAGATTGACACTCTCTTGTGGGAATACAAAAATCAACGGCATCAATTAAAAGTTGAGTATCTCTCTCTAGTCTGATGATTGAGAACAAGCCAAAAGTTACCTCAACAAGTCTCTGACAGTTGTCGGTTGATAGTTCATCATCAAAACAGCGACAGATAGCGTCCGGGAAGAATCCACTGCCCCCTGTGCTAGCTGAACCTGTATCATCGCATGAGTCGCAGCAGCGACAGCATTCTTTTTCAACAAGGCGGGCGCTAAGTGCAACGGGTTCTACGGTTTCAACTACAACGGTCGGCATATTTGCCTTTTCCGTACAACAAGCGAGGTTACACTCGTCGATGCGTGGGTCTGTTTTAAATATTTTTGAGGTGCTCTCTGAACCATACAATATAACGCGTTTATCATAGGTTGTAAGGCCGCAAACGGTTGTTGGGTTACATACACCTGTGAAAACATCAAGAGTAGTACGCACAAAAAATTTTAAATCAATGGAGAAGTATCCGTTGTTGAAAGAGAGTGGCTCAACATTTGTGTATACACGGATTATTTCTGCTTTTCTGAGTTTTACATTAATTGCAGAGTCGATAAGCTCCTGATCTGCAGCGGTGAGATACACTCTTGCATCGGATACGCAATCTCTGTCACGACAAGAATCATAAATCTGACTTGTATTTATACAAACAGGTTCTGCAAACTCAGACGCTCTGCGTCGGCAAGTCTCCACGGCCTCTGTGGCTGTATCTGCGGCAACAGCTTTAGCTTCCTCGGCAGCTGATGTATCAGATATCTTGCAGCAAAATTCAGTGTCTGCAGGGTTTCTGCGGTTTTTGTCACATTTTTCGTTCATATAATTCAACCTTTCTGCCTGCAAACTATCCATATATGACCGTGCAGGCATCGGTCATTATTATCATATTGACAAGACTGTGTTTTTGTTACGAAATCCATGAGATAATTATAAAAGTCGAAGATATGGAATATAGATAGGGTTAGGGACTATGCAAGTTATTTGTGCAAAATGTCCAAAAAACTAACATAATATTGTCTATTTTTAGGTTGATTTTTTAATTAGAATAAGATACAATTAAATTATTAAATATACTGTTTAGGAGGGCTGTCAGTTGAAATTGTTTGACACATCTAATATCAAGAATTTTTGTTTGCTTGGACACGGTAATGCAGGAAAGACTTCTCTTGCAGAAGCGATTTTGTATACATCAGGTAGTACCGAGCGTTTGGGCCGTACTGCAGATGGAAACACCGTGATGGACTTTGATCCGGAGGAAATTAAGCGTAAGTTTTCCATAAGTACCGCCATGGCGGCTTGTGAGTGGAACGGTGTAAAATTTAATATTCTTGATACACCCGGATATTTTGATTTTGTGGGTGAGGTTCAAGAGGCTGTTCGTGCAGCAGATGCGGCGGTTATTGTTATAAGCGGTAAGTCGGGTCTGACTGTTGGGGCAGAAAAGGCGTGGAAGTACTGTGAAGAACGCAAAATACCAAGACTTATATTTATAAATAAGGTAGATGACGAAAGAGTTAATTATCAGGGCGTGCTTCAGCAGCTAAAGGATAAGTATGGAAAGAGAATTGCACCTTTCCAGCTTCCTATCCGTGAGGGTGATAAAATTACTGGCTTTGTTAATGTTGTGGAAGGTGAGGCAAGAAAGTTTTCGGGAAGCATGACTGTTACAGCAGATACACCTGATGACCTAAAAGGCGAACTTGCAGAGCTTTATGAAATGATTTGTGAGGCGGTTGCTGAAACATCTGAAGAGCTTATGGATAAGTACTTTGCAGGAGAAAAATTTACACTTCCTGAGATGTATTCTGCACTCAGAAAGGGCGTTGCAGAGGGGGATATTGTGCCAGTGCTTTGCGGAAGCGCATATCATAAGCTTGGTATATCATCGTTGATGAACGCTATACATGCATACTTTCCTGCGCCCAATGGCTCGGATGAATTTGTTATGGCAACAAAGAAGGATGGTAGTTCATCAAGACTTAAGGTTGATGTAAGCGACCCAATGTCAGCACTCGTATTTAAGACGATTGCAGACCCATATGTTGGTAAGCTTTCATACTTTAAGGTATTCTCTGGCGTTGTGACCCCTGATACAACGGTTTATAATATGAACAAAGATACCAACGAAAAGATTGGTAAAATCTATATTATTCAGGGTAAGAAGCAGGTAGAGGTTGAACGTCTGAATGCAGGTGATATTGGTGCAGTTGCAAAACTTACAAAGACTGCAACGGGCGATACGCTCAGTGGACTTAATCATCCTCTTCAGCTAAAGGGAATAGATTTTGCAAAGCCGAATATGTCGCTTGCGGTTGTACCGAAGACAAAGGGCGACGAGGAAAAGATTACTCAAGGTCTTGTAAAACTGATGGAGGAAGATAATACCTTCCGCCTTGAAAATAATAAGGAGACGCGCCAGCAGATACTCAAAGGTCTTGGAGATCAGCATATAGAAATTATAGTAAGTAAACTTAAGAATAAGTTTGGCGTTGATATTTCGTTTGAAACACCTAAGGTTCCTTACCGTGAGGCTATTCGCAAAAAGGTAAAGGTTGAAGGTAAACATAAGAAACAATCGGGCGGTCATGGTCAGTATGGGCATGTATGGATTGAGTTTGAACCAACCGAAGCAGAAGGGCTTGTTTTTGAAGAAAATGTATTTGGCGGCAGCGTACCAAAGGGTTACTTTCCTGCGGTTGAAAAAGGATTGCTTGAGTCGATGCGACAGGGTGTTCTTGCCGGATATCCGATGGTAGGACTTAAGGCTACATTGGTTGATGGTTCATATCATGATGTTGATTCATCTGAAATGGCATTTAAGATTGCTGCAAATCTTGCCTATAAGGCGGGTATGGCTCAGGCATCACCTGTTATTCTTGAGCCTATCGGACTTTTGAAGGTTACAGTACCCGATAGTTATACGGGTGATATAATCGGGGATATTAACAAGCGTCGTGGACAGATGCTTGGTATGACGCCTGCAGGTAGTGGCATCACAGTAATTGAGGGAGAGATACCGATGGCAGAGATGCATACATATTCTTCAGATTTACGCAGTATGACTCAGGCGAGAGGAGAGTTTGAGTTTGAGTTTGAGCGCTATCAGGAAGCGCCATCTAACATTGTTGACAAAATAATTGCAGATGCAAAGAAGGAATAATCAAAGAAGGAATAATTTAAAAGGCTCCCCATGGGGAGCCTTTTAAGTATGATTTAGAAATCAACTTCTGTATCGTAGTAGCAGCACTTGAGGAGTTTTTCCATTTCTTCTACAGAAATATTGCGTGGGTTAGAACCTGTACAAGCATCTGCAACTGCATTTTTTGCAATTTCAGGAAGTCTTTCAAGGAATACTTCTTCAGGGACAAATCCGTTTTCACAAGGCAAACTGTCTAGACCGTAGTTTTTTATGCACTGTGGAATGTTAAGTGCGTCGTTCATTGAGCGGAGGTATGCGATAAGATTTGCAACCTTTTCGTCATCATTTGCTCCACCAAGCCCCATAAAGTCAGCGATTACAGCATAGCGCTTCTTTGCGGTCTCGTCCTTTGCGTTAAATGCAATTACTTTAGGGAGATACATAGCGTTAGCAGCACCGTGTATGATGTGAGCGCCAAGGTCTTCGAAAATGGCACCTGTCTTGTGAGCCATTGAATGTACGATGCCCAGGAGAGCATTAGAAAAAGCCATACCTGCAAGGCACTGTGCGTTGTGCATAGAAGCACGCTTTGTCATATCGCCGTTGTAAGAATCAACAAGGTCATTCTGAATCATTTTGATTGCAAATATTGCAAGAGGATCAGTAAATTCACAGTTAGCGGTAGAAACATACGCTTCGATTGCGTGTGTCATTGCATCCATGCCTGTGTGAGCGGTGAGCTTTTTAGGCATTGTTTCTGCAAGGTCGGGATCAACAATTGCAACATCAGGGGTGATTTCAAAGTCAGCAAGAGGATATTTTATACCTTTTTCGTAGTCCGTTATAACGGAGAAGGCGGTAACCTCTGTAGCCGTACCTGATGTAGAAGGGATAGCACAAAAACGAGCCTTTTTGCGAAGCTCGGGAATACCAAACACTACGCACATTTCCTCGAAAGTAATTTCGGGATACTCATACTTAATCCACATTGCCTTTGCAGCATCAATAGGTGAACCTCCACCAATTGCAACAATCCAGTCAGGCTGGAACTTTGTCATAGCCTCTGCACCGCGCATAACGGTTTCAACAGATGGATCGGGCTCAATTCCTTCAAAAATTTCAACTTCCATACCTGCTTCTTTTAGATAAGAAGTTACCTTGTCAAGAAAACCAAATCTTTTCATTGAACCGCCGCCGGTACAAACCATTGCGCGAGTTCCCTTAAGTGTCTTGAGGGACTCAAGAGAGCCTTTGCCGTGATATAGGTCACGGGGAAGAGTAAAACGTGCCATAATTTAAATCTCCTTTGTTGTATTGTGTTATTTTTTTAACAAACTAATTATACAACGAAATGAATATAAAATCAAGAGGTTTTTTAACTAAAATATTAGGAAAATGCAGGGCGATTTTGGATATATTATGAATTGATTCTAAATTGAAAATATTTAGTATATTTAAAGTCATAGAGAATTGCTTAAAAAGTCAGAACATGAAAACATTTCCTTGACAAAACCAAATAAATGTGGTAACATATATTTCGACAACCTAAGACGCAGAATTTGGGGCTGATGTTTCACCGCCCAATTCCGGGTTTTAAGGGGATTATAAAATAAATGGAGGTGAATTGACAATGGATAAGGACATCAAACAGGAAATTATTAAAAAGTATGCCGTTCACGAGGGTGACACAGGTTCACCTGAGGTTCAGATCGCACTTCTTTCTTATAGAATTGATCATTTGAACGAGCATCTTAAGACACACAAGAAGGACCATCATTCAAGACGAGGTCTTCTCAAGATGGTCGGTGTAAGACGTAGTTTCTTGAACTACCTTATGAAGAATGATATCGAAAGATATCGTGCTATTGTTGAGAAGTTAGGTCTCAGACATTAAAATGCTCAGGGCGGTCGTTTGCGGCTGCCCTTTTGACATTTTTTGAAAAATAATTATTCATAAAATATACAAAATATTATCATGGCAAGGATGGGTAAGTTTGATTTTAGCAGTTAAAAACAAACATCAATTCCGGGTGTTTGTTTTTAAGTGCTAAGCCAAACCTCCCATAGCCAGAACAAAGGAGGAAACTTTATGTCAAAGATTTACCAGACAGAGGTTGCGGGTAGACCGCTTACTTTAGAATTCGGAAAGGTTGCAGAACTTGCCAACGGCGCAGTTATTGTACGCTATGGCGATACAGTTGTTGTTTCTGCTGCAACTGCATCAGACAAGCCAAGAGACGGAATTGATTTCTTTCCTCTTAGCATCGACTACGAAGAAAAAATGTACGCAGTAGGTAAAATTCCTGGCGGATTTACACGCCGTGAGGGCAGACCGTCAGAAAATGCAATTCTTACATCGCGTGTTATAGACAGACCTATGCGACCTCTCTTCCCAAAGGATTTGAGAAATGATGTATCTATCGTATCTACAGTAATGTCCGTAGAACAGGACAATGCTCCTGAATTCTGTGCGATGAT
>JAZLDW010000020.1:0-40966 GCA_045614945.1 Clostridia bacterium
TGTCTTTCAAGTACAAAACAGATGCATATATATTTTATTTATAATTATGTAAACTAAGTTTAATCTGAAATTTTATATTTGTTAAAGTGCTCTGCTGTCATCGTTTTTATAACTTTACTCAATCCAATAATACCAACAAGGTTAGGTATTGCCATTAGTCCATTCATCGTTTCGGAAATGCTCCATATCATATTCAAATTACCGACGGAACCAATAAAAACAAATAATATATAACAATATCTGTAGATCAGAACAGCCTTTTTGGAATTATGGGTCAAATACTCTATACTGACCTCACCATAATAAGCCCAGCCAAGAATTGTAGATAACGCAAAGAAAACAGTAGCTAATGTTACTATGCCCCCTCCTACAAAAGGAAAAATTGCGTTAAATGATGCAATACTCAAAGCAGAACCTAGCACTGTACCGCTTTCCCAAATTCCTGTTGTAAGAATAACAAGTGCAGAAAGAGTACATATAACTATCGTAGTAAAGAACACCTCAAACATTCCCCAAAGCCCTTGCTGTACCGGACTTTTGGTGCTTGACGCCGCATGTGCGATAGGGGCGCTGCCAAGACCTGCTTCATTTGAAAAAACACCTCTTGAAAAACCGTAATGCATTGCAAGCATAATTCCGTAACCTGCCGCACCGCCTGTTGCTGCCTTAAAATTAAATGCTTCTTTAAAAATCAACTCAAATGCCATTGGAACCTTTTCGATATTGGCAACAATCGCAGCCACAGAGCAAACAACATAAAACATCGCCATAACCGGAACAAGCTTTTCGTTAACCGCCGAAATCCTGCGCATTCCGCCAAGAATGACAGCAAATGCAATAGCTGACAAAACAACACCTGTAATATAAGGATTTACTCCCAAAGTGCTTTTTAATGCAACTGCGATAGAGTTAGACTGTGTAGCATTCCCCGTACCAAGACAAGCAAGCATAGCAAAAACCGCAAACAAAGACGCAAGCCATCTTAAATTAAGACCATTTTTTATGTAATACATAGGGCCGCCAACCCACGCACCTTCTTTATTTTTCTCGCGGTACTTAAGGGAAAGCGTTATTTCTGAAAACTTCGTTACCATCCCAAGCAAAGCACTTATCCACATCCAAAAAACTGCACCGGGGCCACCGGAAACAATCGCCGTTGCAATACCTGCAATACTTCCTGTACCAATGGTTCCGGCCATAGCTGTAGCAACCGCTTGAAACGGACTAACTCCGGAGACATCCTTTTGATGCTGATTTTTAGAGAACAGACTGAACAATGTATTTTTCATCATAAAACCAAATTTTCTAAACTGTATAAATCCAGTTTTAAACGACAAAAAAAGCCCTGCACCAATCAGCAAGGCCAACATAACCGGCCCCCACACTACATTATTTACAGCAGTATTTATAGTACTGATAATCTCCATTAATAATCACCTTTCTGATTTTTATTTTTCCATATTAGGAAGAGCGCATACATCACATTTATTGGTCGAAAGAACAACCGATGTACGGGTTAATGATACACCGTTAATACCTTTAATATAATTTAATATTTCCTCAAGCACGTTTCCTTTTTGCGTAATAACCTTAAGAATAAAATCAAAATCGCCAGCAATATAATGACACTCGGTTATTGAAGAGTTTTCATTAATCAATCGAATAAACTCCTCATTATACTTCGGATGTTCAAGGCTAACATATATAAAAGCCATAATCTCACAGCCTAAAGCTCTTTGATTAACTAATGTTGTATACCCTTCTATTATTCCGGAGTTTTCAAGTTTTTTTATTCTTTCTATAACAGCTGATGTAGACAGATTAATCTTCGCTCCAATATTTGTTGCATTTTCTCTTGAATTTTCTTTAAGGCATGCCAACAATTTGTAGTCAATAAAGTCCATCGCTATCCCTCCCATTAATTTCTCTAATTATACATATTCCGCCAAAAAAAGTAAATAGTTTTAAAAAATACGAAATTTTTTTTGGAAATCTATCAATTTTTCAAAAGATATTTCTGTTAACTCTCTATTTCCTTGCTTGTCAACAGCTTCACAAATTCGATATAACTCCACTTTGTTCCGTTGCGATAATTTAATGCTTTGCAAAAGCAAAGCTACCACAATTATTAATTATTCATCAACAAAGCGACTTACGTCTTCATTATTCATTAAAAAATCCTGTCACATTTAATGAATAATGAAAAATAAATAATACAAAACAAAAAATCCTATCTTTCGACAGGATTTTTGTTTTGGCTCCTCCAGCCTAACTCGAACCACGTCCGTTTGCAACATCAATTCAATTGCGCCGTCAAGCGGCTTATTTCATTGTGTTGCGGCACCACCTCCGCGCTCCCTGCCTCGTCCACCGGACGCGGTCGCTGCTCGATCCCCTGCGTCCGCAAGCGGCTCGCAGGCTCGTTGGTTCAAAGTTATCTAAAAAAAACAAAGTTAAAGACCACCCATACGGATGGTCTTTAACTTTGGCTTTCACGTTCATAATAGATGCAGAATTAAGATATAATCTCAAATATTACATTTGGGGTTTCTTCATGAACATCCTGAAAGACTTCAAGAATTTTCTCCATATATGGCTTCCACTCTTTTGGAATTTTCTCGGTTCCTATAATAGAGATAACAACATTTCCCTCTTCGTACCAATGATAACTTAACAAATCCCATAATGCAGAAAGATTCTCCCCATAATAATCGGGAAAATCAAGCTTTTCTTTTAATTCACTGTGCATATCAATCGCATTTTTACAATTTGTAAAATCCAATACTATTTTTTCCATAAGATTATCGTTCCTCTCCTGTTACTTCTATAAATGTTTCATAATGGTCATAAGTTACAAATATGAGTCCATCGTTAGAAAAGACTACCCTTTGCTTGTTCCTTCTACCACTTGTATAGTTTATATCCACCTCGTACCAAATTCGTCCCTCTCGATATGGAAGAATACCATCTTTATTTTTATAGATACCACCAAAAATCATTCGATTTGGTGCAACCTCAGCAAGATTTCCTCTCCAGCTTTTCCAGCCACGCTTTGCCGCTTCTTCCTTTGTTATATAATAATCAGGTAATTCATTAAGATAGTATAGCCACCAGTCTGCTCCCATTGTACCAAGTTCTGTTGCATACCCCGCGACAATAGCAAGCAGTTGTTCTAATCGGCAACCACACTTCTCATGAAGTTTAGGCTCCCCAATTCTCGCTAACTCCTCATAAGAAAATATTTTGCTATTACGCCTAAAACATTCAAAGCAGGTCGTAGGCTTTATAAAAGTTCGCCATCTTACCCATTCTTTGCTTTTTTGCATTTTATCACTCCTGTTTAAGTTTTTAACATCCGAATGTTTATGTTTTTATTATACTTAAATAAAAGTGACATAGCGTGCCATACTTATCTTATGGCATATTTTAACTCTATTGTAAAAACAAAAAGGCAGAACCATTGAGATGTTTTTGTTTTTGATTTTGATTTTTTTACAGTGTTAATTGAAGAAATAAGCATTTTCCTTCATAACCAAACATCTCTGCTAATATTCTATCACAGAACAAATAACATGTAAATATTTAATGAAATATCAAGCAACGCTTGATGTGAAATAATTTCTTGCAGAAATTGTGAAATAGAAAGCTGTCGCTTTCTGTGAAATGAAATACACCTTTAACATTTGCAAAGCAAATATTTCACAGCGAAGCTATTTCACAATGCAATAGCATTATTTCACACGCTGAAAGCGTATTTCGTTGAAAAAAGCACCAATCTTGTATCAAGATTGATGCTTTTTTCTGGAGGCGCCACCCAGATTTGAACTGGGGAATAAAGCTTTTGCAGAGCTCTGCCTTACCACTTGGCTATGGCGCCACATATTAAATTCTATGATAAAGGACGCAAAAAAATGCGTCCTTTATCTCTCTGGAGCGGAAGACGAGATTCGAACTCGCGACGTTCACCTTGGCAAGGTGACGCTCTACCACTGAGCCACTCCCGCATTTCAATTTTCTATATAAGAAAATTGGTGCCTCCGGGCGGAATCGAACCACCGACACGGGGATTTTCAGTCCCCTGCTCTACCGACTGAGCTACAGAGGCATATGGCGATCCGGATGGGGCTCGAACCCACGACCTCCAGCGTGACAGGCTGGCATTCTAACCAACTGAACTACCGGACCGAATATGGTGGGCACTATAGGGCTCGAACCTATGACCCTCTGCTTGTAAGGCAGATGCTCTCCCAGCTGAGCTAAGCGCCCGTGTCTTTAAAAGTATGGTGGGCACTATAGGGCTCGAACCTATGACCCTCTGCTTGTAAGGCAGATGCTCTCCCAGCTGAGCTAAGCGCCCATACTTTTCATACCACATACAATAGTGGCGACAACAAAAGATATTATACTACCTTCTAATTAAAAAGTCAATACTTTTTTTAAAATTTTTTAATTTTTTTATTATACATTTACATTAGCATCTTTTGCAACATTTTTCATTTCTTCAAGCTGCTCTGTATCAAATTTATACGCTGTGTTACAAAAACTGCAAACTATCTCCGCCTCGCCCTGTTCCTTTATTATTGCATCAATTTCTGACTTGCCAAGAGATATTATCGCCCTCTCCATTCTATCTTTGTTGCAATCACAAACATACGCAACCTCATTGCTGCCAAGTACATCTACATCAAAGCCAAGCAGAACATACTTAATTATATCCTCACCAGTCATTCCCTGTGATAGCATTTCTGTCACACTCATAAGTCCTCCGATGCTGTTTTCGAGCATAGTAAGACTCTTGTCATCGCAATCGGGCATTACCTGAACAATAAACCCTCCTGCACACTTTACACTATAGTCTCTGTCAACCAGAACACCAAGTGCAACAACACTTGGCACCTGTTCTGACTGCATAAAATAATATGCAAGGTCATCACCTATCTCGCCCGTCTGTATTGCAATCTGACCGATGTATGGCTCCTTAAGACCCAAATCCTTAATAACACAAAGTGTTCCCTTACCAATCGCACCCCCGACATTTAACTTTCCATTCGTTTTAAGAGGAAGGTCAGCAAGAGGATTACCTACATAGCCTTTAACTTCTCCTTTAGAATTTGCCGCAGCAAAAACCGTACCAAGAGGACCGTCTCCCTTCATCTGCAGAGTAAGTCTGTCCGTCTCGCCTTTTAACTCTCCGCCCATCAAAAACGCCGCAGACAAAAGTCTGCCAAGAGCCGCCGTCGCAACAGGCGAAGTATTGTGAAACTGTCTCGCCGCTTCAACACTTTCGGTTGATACCACTGCACTAATCTTAAAAAATCCGTCTTTAGTTATTCCCTTTGTGAGTATATCTGCCATTTCTATTTTCCTTTCAATTTAAACGATTGATGTTTTGACAATTCCTCTGCCAAATGACACGCAGTTCGTTCCCTACAAATTTTACGCTTTACACAAGTGAGGCTAGATTACACGAAATCTGCAAGAATTGAATTGCTTACATAGGTGTACTTTTCTGGAATTTTAAATCTGTCCCCATCCACAACTATCGTACCTCTATTTATATTCTTATCAATCTGTTCTTTAAATACATCGTATACATCTGCATCAAATCTTTTCTTAAACTCCGCCTTTGAGATGCCTATATCCATACGCAATCCAAGGAATACAAACTCTGACATCATATCCACTCTGCTAAGTGGTGTTTTTTCACATATTGGGCTTTTGCCCTTAGTTATGCATTCGATATATTCCCCTGTATTGTATATGTTCGAGTATCTGCCACCTTTATAGCATGAATACGCACCTGCACCAAAACCTACAAAATCATCACACTGCCAATACTTTTTATTGTGTCTGCTCTCAAACCCTTCTTTTGAAAAATTTGAAATCTCATATCTGTCATAGCCATATCTTTTAAGCATTTCCACACAGATTTTATACATATCGCCACTTGTGTCGTCATCGGCAATATTCAATTTCATTGTTGCAAAAGGGGTGCCTTCTTCGATTTTAAGTGCATAGCACGAAATATGCTCTACCCCAAGTTTTGCCGCCGCTTTTATTGAGTAAATAAAACTATCAACATTCTGATTTGGCAACCCAAACATAAGGTCAAGCGAGATATTGTCAAATCCCGCTCTCCTTGCCACACTGACACAGTCTTTGCAATCTTCAAAAGTATGAATTCTGCCAAGGATTTTAAGCTGCTCAATGTCTGCACTTTGCATTCCTATACTCATTCTGTTAAACCCGGCCCTCTTAAGTGTGACAAAATCTTCATATCCCATCGTGGCAGGGTTACACTCGGTTGTAATCTCGCAATCATCCTCAACTGAAAATCGGCGACAAATCACACCCAAAATCATTGAGAGTTGCTCTACCTCAAGAACTGTGGGCGTGCCGCCACCAAAATATATACTGTCAACTTTATCTCCACCCTCTGCAAAACTCTGTATCTCTTTGCAGAGGGCGATTACATATTCATCTTTTAAAGTTTTGGACTCAACGCTGGAATTAAAATCACAATAGTTACACTTTGATGCACAAAACGGAATGTGAACATAAATACCAAGTGACACCAAAAACACTCCTTAATCCAATTTAAGCACTGACATAAACGCCTCTTGCGGCACCTCGACAGAACCTACCTGACGCATACGCTTTTTACCCTCTTTCTGCTTTTCAAGCAGCTTCTTCTTTCGGGTGATGTCGCCACCGTAACACTTGGCAAGTACATCTTTTCGCATCGCCCTTACAGTCTCTCGGGCAATTATCTTGCCGCCAATCGCTGCCTGAATCGGCACCTCAAACAACTGACGCGGAATTACATCCTTAAGCTTTTCTGCCATTCTTCTTCCCCTGCCATAAGCACGTTCTTTGTGCACTATAAACGAAAGCGCATCGACCTGCTCTCCATTTAGCAACATATCAAGCTTGACAAGGTCCGACTTTTCAAATCTTGCAAACTCATAGTCAAAAGACGCATAACCTCTTGTCCTGGACTTTAGCGCATCAAAAAAGTCGTATATTATTTCATTAAGCGGAAGTTCATAATTAAGCGAAACTCTTGTATCATCGATATATGTCATATCAATATAGGTGCCACGACGCTCCTGACAAAGTTCCATAATACTGCCGACATATTCCTTCGGGCTCATAATCGACGCCTTTACAATCGGCTCCATCATATAGTCGATTTCAGATGGGTCTGGCAGGTTGGTCGGGTTATCAATCGCAACCTCCTCGCCATCGGTTTTGATTACGATATATTCAACAGACGGCGCAGTAGTAACAAGATCGAGGTTGTACTCACGCTCGAGTCTTTCCTGGATAATCTCCATATGTAGCAATCCAAGAAAACCACATCTGAATCCAAACCCCAGTGCAACCGAGGTCTCTGCATCAAAATTAAGCGCCGCATCATTTAATTGAAGTTTTTCAAGCGCCTCTCTTAAATCATCATATCTTGCACCATCTGCCGGATAAATACCGCAGTACACCATTGATTTTACTTCTTTATACCCGGGCAGAGATTCATCAGCCGGTCTTTCGGAGGTTGTAACCGTATCTCCGACTCTTACATCCTGAATACTCTTTATGCTCGCCGCAATATATCCAACCTCACCTGCCTCAAGTTGTGTCGCAGGTGCCATTCCATTCGGGCGGAGATATCCAACCTCTACAACATCAAACTCGCTTCCGGTTGCCATCATCCTTATTCTCTGACCGGCTTTTATCTTTCCGTCCTTCATACGGACATACACAATTACACCTTTATACGGATCATAATAAGAGTCAAATATAAGCGCCTTAAGCGGTGCCGTCTCGTCTCCATCAGGCGACGGAACAAGCTCTACCACCTTTTCAAGCACCGCCTCTATATTAATTCCGTTTTTGGCAGATATGCATGGCGCATCCTCACAGTCTATCCCAATTACATCTTCTATTTCCTTCTTGATTTCATCAGGTCTTGCAGCCGGCAAATCTATCTTATTGATAACAGGAACAAGCTCTAAATCATGCTCTAGTGCAAGATATGTATTTGCAAGCGTCTGCGCCTCAATCCCCTGCGCCGCATCAACCACCAAAATAGCACCCTCACACGCGGCAAGGCTTCTCGAAACCTCATAGTTAAAGTCAACATGTCCGGGCGTATCGATAAGGTTTAAGACATACTCCTGTCCATCCTTTGCCTTGTATATCAGCTTTACAGCGCGGGCTTTTATTGTGATACCACGTTCTCTCTCAAGGTCCATGTTGTCAAGAATCTGCTCCTGCATTTCCCTTTGGGTAAGAGTACCGGTAAGCTCTAAAATTCTGTCAGCCAGTGTACTCTTTCCGTGGTCAATGTGTGCAATTATCGAAAAGTTTCTTATATTTTCGCGACGATTATTCATCGATTATCCTCCTGTGTTTATTGCTGATAATATATTTTACCACATCTTGCCCTCAGTTGCAACAAAAACATTTTACATGATTTAGGCTTTGCCACAACAAATGTGACAAAGCCCCAAAAAACTAATATCCAATTATTATTTTTCCAAGAGACAAGATAAGTGGCATTGTAATGCCTGACAGAACAGTTATTATCACCACAGCGTTTGTGGCATAGCAATAGTCTCTGTCATAAAGTTGCGCAAGCATACTCACCGCAGTCGCAGTTGGGGTAACCGAGCACACAAAACCAACAAGACGGATGTTTTGCGGCATCGGAATAAGTGTAAACACAAACATCATAATTATCGGCAATATCACAAGCTTAAGCACTGCAAGTTTGTAATAACAAAGCTTTTTAAATTCTTTTTTAAGGTCAGTCTGTGCCAAAAGTGCGCCAAGCACAATCATAGCAAGAGGGGTGTTCAGCGATCCTATTGCACTGACTGCGCCATAGACGCTCGACGGAAGTTTCCATGGAGATATGAAAAGCACAACACCACCGACAACCGCTATAAGACCCGGGTTTAGAAGAATTTTCTTTATATCAAGCCGTTCGTCTGGTCTCATCAGCTTTACGCCGTATGACCATATCAGCGCAGACAAAACAATTACGCTTATAGACCCAAAGAAAATTCCTGTCTCGCCCGCTATCGCCTGAAGTATAGGAAATGCCATAAATCCGTTATTTGGCAAAACTACACTAAGTCGGTTTTCTGCGCAGTGTGGGTTTGACTTCTTATATAATAGTTCAACAACCATTATATGTATAAAATATGTCATAAGCACCGCGCCAAACATTATAATCCACTGAGCAAAGAGGTCTGTGTCAAAGTCTCTCTGATATGCGGAAATCAATATCATAGGTGTCACTACCTTCAAAAGAAGCGCCGACATCTGTTTTGTTCCTTCTTCGTTTATCATTTTTGCCTTGAACATAACATATCCGACAAGAACCATCAATGCCATAGAAAATATCTGTCCGCATACTGCCAGAAAATATTCCAGCATAACCTCTCACCTCTTCTCTTTTATTTCCTGTTATATATCGTGATTTAATTTTTAAGGCTATGGATAGGTGCAGGAATTCTGCCGCCTCTGTTAATAAACTCTTCGCTCGAATATTTATGAACCGGCATAACAGGCGCCGCGCCCAAGAGACCACCAAATTCTACACTGTCGCCAACAGTTTTATTTGCAGCCGGAATTATACGCACCGCAGTAGTCTTTTGATTTATCATTCCTATCGCCATCTCGTCTGCTATTATTGCAGATATAGTAGAAGCAGGAGTGTCACCCGGCACCGCAATCATATCTAGACCAACAGAACATACACAAGTCATTGCCTCAAGCTTGTCAAGGCATAGCGCCCCACACTCCGCAGCCGCAATCATGCCCGCATCCTCGCTCACCGGTATAAACGCTCCCGATAGTCCGCCAACATAGCCAGATGCCATAACACCGCCCTTTTTAACCGCATCATTGAGCAGAGCAAGCGCTGCAGTTGTACCATGAGTCCCGCACTTTTCAAGTCCCATTTCTTCTAATATATAGGCAACACTATCACCAACCTCAGGTGTTGGGGCAAGAGACAAATCAACAATACCGAATGGGACATTAAGTTCTTTAGCTGCTTCCTGTGCTACAAGCTGACCCATTCTTGTAATCTTAAACGCCGTCCGCTTTATTGTCTCGGCTACCACACCAAAGTCCCGACCTTTTATCTGCTCAAGTGCATGCTTTACAACGCCCGGACCACTAATACCTACATTTATAACACAGTCTCCCTCGCCAACACCATGAAACGCACCTGCCATAAACGGATTGTCTTCTACGGGATTTGCAAAGACAACAAGCTTTGCACAGCCCATAGAATTGTTATCGGCTGACATCTGTGCAGTTTTAACTATAGTCTCGCCCATAAGTTTTACTGCATCCATGTTGATTCCCGCTTTGGTTGTTGCAACTCCGACTGATGAACATACCCTTTCTGTAGAACACAAAGCCTCGGGAATTGATTTTATAAGTTTTGTGTCGCCATCTGAAAAACCTTTGTATACCAAAGCGGAGTATCCTCCTATAAAGTTTACACCCGTCTCTCTTGCAGCGCGATCAAGTGTTTTTGCAAAAATTACATAGTCATCCGTTTTACTTGCCGCTGCAACAAGGCTGATCGGGGTAACAGATATGCGCTTGTTTATAATAGGTATACCATATCTGCAGCTAATCTCTTCCCCTGTTTTTACAAGATTCTTGGCATACTTTGTTATCTTATCATATATTTTTTCACAGGCACGCTCTGCATTTTCATCTGCACAATCAAGAAGTGAGATTCCCATAGTGATTGTTCTGATATCAAGATGCTCGTCCCTTATCATTTTTATCGTTTCGACAATTTCATTTGTACTTATATTTATCATGTGCCAAACCCTCCGAAATTATTTAAATTCTGTGCATAGAATTGAAAATGTCTTCGTGCTGAATATGTATTTCAAGAGAAAGTTCTTTCGAAAGTGCATTGAGTTTTTCCGATATTTCCGAAAAACCTATTTTGCTTTTTTTTATATCAACAAACATAACCATTGTAAAAATATCCTGAATAATCGTCTGTGTTATATCAAGAATATTTATCTCATTCTCTGCAAGCAAAGCACTTGTCTTTGCAATTATTCCTGTTCTGTCCTGACCCATTACTGTTACAACCGCTCTCATATTATCATCTCCTGTGTTTTTTGGGGAGCATACCCATATTTTCCTATTGTATTATACCGCTTTTGCTTATTTTGTGTCAAGGATATTTTAGAAAAAAAAGCTGTAATTACAATAGGTTTTTTGGTTATTTTTTAATTAAAAAATTTTTTTGTTTTTTATGGAACTTTTTTTCATAAGTTTCGTCTAACCATATGTAAGACAAAACACATATGAAAGGAATTTTTAAAAATGACCAAGAAATTTAAGAAATTTACAGCAATCGCAGCAATCGCTGCAATTATTTCAACAGGAGCAGCTTTTGCGACAGAGACAGTAGAAACCACAGCAATTAACTATGAGCCTATGACATCAAGCTACGAGGTTATAAATGATGTAACAATGCTTCCGCTCCGCTCTGTTGCAGAGCACTTTGGTTACACAGTAGAGTGGAACGACGAAAGCCAGTCAGTTTCTTTGACAAAGGGTGCACACTACATCACATTTGCAATTAACGAAGATGCTTACTCTTTCTCAAGAATGGCACCTCAGAGTCTCGGCACTGCACCTATTTTGTTCGAGGGTACAACAACTTATGTTCCACAGAGCTTCTTCTGTGAACTTATCGGTCTCAACTGTGAGCTTACAGAGGACGGCATCAGAATCAGTATCCCCAACATTGTTACAGTTAAAGAGGTTACCGAAGACGGTGCTCTCTTGGTAGAAGACGAAGTTTATGGTGAGGTTTTGGTTCTCATCAATGAAGAAACTGTTGTAACCGTAGGTGGTGCTCCTCTTTCCGAAGAGTTTGTAATTGAGGTTGGACAGGCTCTTGAGGTTGAGTATTCAGAGCAGATGACAAGAAGCATTCCTCCTCAGACTGTTGCAGTTTCTATCGAGGTATTAAATCTTCCTGTAGAGAACGAAGAAGTTTTGACTCCTGCTCCTGTTCTTACAACAGTCACAGCTGTTAACGAAGATGGATCTATCACAGTTGGTGAGGGCATGGACGAGATTATCGTATTCGTAACCGAGGAAACAGTTATTACAAAGAACGGCGAGGCCGTTGCAGCAGACGCTCTCACAGAAGGTCTTGAGATTTCAGTTCTCTACGCTGACTTTATGACAATGAGCCTTCCTCCGCAGACAGCTGCAGTTTCTATCGAAATTAAATAAGTTTTAAACACAAAAAGGTCTGCCGATGGCAGACCTTTTTTGTTTTATTTCTTGCTCGAGATTGTCAAAATCATTCGCACAAATATAAAATTCTGTCATCTTCAGATTTTCGATTATCTGTTCGAGCTTTGACGCACCGATTAACACGCTTGTGATTCCGTCACGGCTATACACCCATGAGAGTGCCATCTGCGCCAGGCTCTGTCCTCTTCTTTTTACACAATTGAGCTCGTCAAGAATTGTCGCCGCTCTCGCCGCATTTTCTGCACTCTATGCTATTGATGCAATAGCCGACATTTCATATTGCGTTTTCACCATAATAGTGTTATTATTAAACAAGAGGCAATATTTTCCGGGGAGGGAAAATAAAAGAAAGGATGTATCTATTATGAAATTCAAAGAATTTTTAAAGAACTTCTGCACAAGCATCAGGGATGGCATTTCAAGATTTTCAATAGCCTTTATATGTACAATACTGACTTTTCTTGCAGTCTCCTATGAAATTATCTTCGAATCAGGCTCATACGAAATTTCTGTCCCCTTGTGTATGACATTTGCCCTGGTGGCTGTAGTATCTGTAGTTCTTAAAATTACACAGGAATACATAACAACCAAGCTTGGCAGCATTATACAATACATTGTATGTATTGTATCTGCCATTACAGGCTTTTTGCTTATAATGATAAATTATGGGTCCTTGTATATGGTTATGGCATATACAGGCATTATGATTGCCCTAGTTTGCTTTGTTTTCTTCTTCCTTATGCGGGGAGATAACCGCGACCTTGTATTTCCAAAACTTGTGTCATCTGCGGTGTTTACAGCAGCAGTATGCGGTGTACTGTCATCCGGTCTTTCAACCTGTATAGCAGCTTTTCAATCGCTTATATTCACATGGGATGATATTTACAAATTATACCTTATTGCAAATCTGTTTATATGGGCAGTTATTTTTATAAATGTCTTTCTGTCATTTATACCCAAAAAGGATGTTCCCATACCGCAGTCAAAAATATTCCGCGCCTTTGTATTGTTTGCAGGCTTGCCATTATACATATTGCTTATAGCAATTTTGCTCTTATACCTTGCAAAAATCGTTATCACCTGGAATATGCCCGTGGGCGAAATAAACTGGTTTGCATCCTTTGCATCACTTTTCTTTATATTCTTTCTCCTCAGCGTTATGCAGTATACAGAGAAAATTGCAAAGCTGTTTGCAAAATTTGGCGGATATTTTCTTGTGCCCGTGCTTGTTATGCAGGCAATTGCGGTTTTTGAGAGAATAAATGCATATGGCCTTACCACGCCGAGAACCGTTTCTCTTGTGTTGATAGTTATAAGCATCTTGTTTATTGCAGGCTCGGTAATCATACCAAGGCACTTAAACAAAATCGCTCTTATATCTGGCTTGATAGTTCTGGTGGTTACCATCACACCCCTTAATGTAATCGATATGCCAATCGCAAGTCAGGCAAATATACTCAAAACTGTTCTAGCCGAAAACGATATGCTCAAAGACGGCCAGGTCGTGCCAAACGCCGACATCAGTGAGGAAGACGCAGTGAGAATTTCAAGCTCTTATATATATCTCAAATATGATGCCAAAAATGTGCCTGATTTTATACCTGATTCCGAAAAATCTATGGTGGAAATCTTTGGCTTTGAAGACCCCACAAATTATTACCATGAAAAAGATAGGCGTGTATACTGTTCCTTCCGCACAAAAGATTCTGTTGATATAACAGATTTTGATAAAATGATCAAATGTGATAGTAATAACATTATCAACGTTGAGCATAATAGTCAGCAATATGAAATAGATTTAAAGGAAATTGTCAAAAGTCTTTACACTCAATATGGCGAAAGCAAAAATGAACTTGACGTCTACATAGTGAACAAAAACATATCACTGTATTTTTTACACCTCTCTGCTGATATAGAAAGCGGCGAAGTAGTTTATTGCTACTTTGACGGATATGTGTTATTAAAGGATTAGACAAAAAACGGAAGCAATAAAATTGCTTCCGTTTTTATTTACTTATACATTAAACTTATCGTGAATAACCTGAACTGCTTTTTCTGCCTTTGACTGATTGATAAGAACAGATACCTTTATCTCGGATGTAGAAATCATATGGATGTTTATGTCTGCCGCAAAAAGCGCCTCAAACATCTTTGCCGCAACGCCCGGATTTGCAACCATGCCTGCGCCAACGATTGAAACCTTGCTCAAATCATCACGGCTGTTTACTTCCTGATATGAGAGAGTGTCTTTGAGTTCTTCAAGCGCATCTAATGTTGCCTGCATCTTTGCCTTTGTAACAGTAAAGGCGATATCCTTTGTACCCTCTCTGCCAATAGACTGAAGAATCATATCTACATTTATGCCTTTTTTAGCAAGTGCTGAGAAAATCTTGAAAGCAATCCCCGGTGTATCCTCAACTCCTACTACTGCAATTCTTGCAACATCATTATCACGGGCAACGCCCCTTATTAACATTTTTTCCAATTTAGTTACCTCCTTAACAATGGTTCCATCAATCTTCTCAAAGCTTGATTTTACTTCAAGTTTTACATTATACTTCTTTGCCATCTCAACCGAGCGATTGTGTAGCACATTTGCACCAAGGCTTGCAAGCTCAAGCATCTCATCATAAGTGATTTCGTCAAGTTTCTTTGCATCTTTAACAATTCTTGGGTCTGCTGTGTATACGCCGTCAACATCTGTATAGATTTCACACTTGTCCGCGTTGAGCGCTGCCGCAATTGCAACCGCCGATGTATCACTGCCTCCACGACCAAGCGTGGTTATGTCATCATACTTATTTACACCCTGAAAACCCGCAACAATTACAATATTGTTTCTGTCGAGTTCTGCCTTCATACGCTCTGTATTGATTTTGTCAATTCTCGCATTACCCGATACTGCATTGGTTTTAAAACCTGCCTGCCAGCCGGTTAGAGATATTACAGGATGATGAAGCTTCTCTATCGCCATTGCCAAAAGAGCAATTGATATCTGTTCACCACTGGATAAGAGCATATCCATCTCTCTAAGTGATGCTGAAGGATTGATTTCTTCTGCCTTCGCTATCAAATCGTCCGTTGTATCACCCTGCGCAGATACGACAACAACAACCTTGTTGCCGCTTCTTGCGGTTTCAACTACACGACTTGCCACATTGTTGACCTTTGCAGCATCTGCAACAGAGCTACCGCCAAATTTTTGAACTATAAGTGCCAATTTACACCCCTCCATATTATATAAGACTTAAATAATAACCATTGTTAATCACAAATCTCTGCTCCATTGTTGTCAGGCATAAGCGTGTGAAGATTCCACGCCCCCATCTTTCCAATCAGAAATTTATCAAAACTTTTTTCAAACATTGTATTGCTTTTGTGTACAATTGCAATAACCGTAGGCCCTGCGCCACTGAGGTAAACACCAAGCGCACCCTCACTATATGCCTTTTCAAACAAGGCATCAATGTGCGGAATCAGTTTCTTTCTGTACCGCTGGTGCAATCTGTCTCCAACCGCTGTACGAATATTCTCGTATTTGCCCGTCATAATACTTGTCACCAACAGTGCGCATCGACCTGTGTTGTACACCGCATCACCCATAGAGACACTTTTTGGTAAAACACCTCTTGCTTTCTTTGTCTGCAGGTAAAATTCAGGAACAAACGCAACAAACCTCAAATCGTCCGGCATATCTGTCCTTACATACCTTATCTTACCACGGTCTGCAACATTTACCGTAAGTCCACCAAATATTGCAGGCGCAACATTATCAGGATGTCCCTCTATATCTGCTGCCATTTCGAGAATTTCCTCTTTTGAAAGTTTGGCACCGCAAAGCTCATTTGCCGCCATAAGCCCTCCAACAATTCCCGCGCTACTGCTGCCAAGACCACGAGTCACCATTATGTTGTTCTCAAGCACAAGGTGAAGTCCTTTTGGTCTGTACCCAACCTTATCAAAAAGCGCTTTCATTGATTGATATATAAGGTTTTTTTCATCTTTTGGCAAGAACTCAGACGACTTGTCAATTATGTCTATAACCAAACCCTCATCAATTTCTTCTACGGATACATAGTTGTATAACCCAAGCGAAACACCAAGACTATCAAATCCTGCACCCAGATTTGCACTCGTTGCAGGAACCTTTACTCTTACCATTATCCCATCACCAGCCTTATGCTTCCCAGTACATCAAATCCGGCAAGCTCCGACTGTTTAAATTCTTCAACTTCTGCACCCGTCATCTCTGGGGTAACAATAGCAAACTCATTTTCAAACTTTTTACCATCGAGAACAATCACATTATATCCATCCTGGCAGAACCGAGCCGATTCTTCCGGCGAAGCAGACACACGAATATAATATCTAAAGAACTGCTCATCCCCATTTTTAAGATAGCCCTCTTCTCCATCTGACCAACCAAGAAGAATGTGGCTGTCCTTGTGCTTTACAATCTCTATTACATCAGATACAACTGCACTCGCAGTAGGGAGCGATCCTGCGCCTCTGCCATAGAACATAACATCTCCAAGCCCGTCTCCTCTAACCAATATACCATTAAAAACATCGTCAATTCCGCCAAGCGGATGATCTTTCTTTAAGATAACAGGACATACCCTTGCATATACTCCATCCTCTGTGCGTTGTGCCATACCAACAAGTTTAATCACACCACCAAGTTCTGCGGCATATGATACATCCTCAAGTGTAATTTTTGTAATACCCTCAGTTTTTATATCTTCACTGTTTACATATTTACCAAACGCAAGTGATGAAAGTATCGCGATCTTGCGACAGGTGTCATGTCCCTCTACATCAGCGGTCGGGTCTTTTTCAGCATAGCCGTTTGCCTGTGCACCAGAAAGTGCAGCCTCAAACGACGCTCCCTCTTTTATCATCTGTGTCAAGATATAGTTAGTGGTTCCATTTAATATGCCCATTACATCAGTAAGCTCATTTGACACAAGGCTTGAATAAAGAGGACGGATAATAGGGATTCCCCCTCCAACACTTGCCTCAAAGAGATAGTTTACATTTTTCTCCTTTGCGACATTTAAAAGCTCTGTACCATGCTTTGCAACAAGCTCTTTATTAGAGGTAACAACATGTTTACCCGCCATTAAAAGCTGTTTTGTAAATTCATAGGCAGGCTTTGTGCCTCCCATAACTTCTACAACAATTTGAATCTCATCATCATTTAAAATATCGTTAAAATCCTTTGTGAAGCAGTCAAATTTACTGTCTGGAAAATCTCTTAAATCCAGAATTTTGGAAATTTCTATTTCTTCTCCACAGCGTTTTTTCAATGAATCTGGAGAGTTTGATATTATCTCGCCGACACCACTGCCGACAACTCCAAAGCCCATTATAGCAATTTTCATATGTTATCTTATCCTTTCGTACCAAACATAGTAGTATCGGCCACAGAACTAATCCTTAAACTTGTTTATCACAAGTCCAGTCACAAGCTTTGGCCAGAAATACGTGGATTTTTGTGGCATCTTTTCTCCTGCCAATGCAATTTCTCTTATTTGAGATACCTTGGTTGGATTTATCAGAAAGGCGCATTGATAAATCCCTTCTTTTACCGCCGCAATGGCCTCTGACGCTTCACGCATGTACACAAGATTATTCTGTTTTTTCATGCTTTCTTCGTCAATACCAAGATATTCTTCAAGCATCATTTTGTGCAAAAGAGTAACATCCAGATGTCTGTATGCCTCTGACTTATCAGTAATTGCAGTGTCAATTTGTTGGGTGTCTTTAAGCTTCAGAAGATAATAGTAGTTACCTCCTGTATATATAGCAAACAACTTTTCATCAACAGTTTTTGAGAGTCTGTCAGTTATTATACTCGCAAAGTCCCCATCAGTAAAATGAATTTTTGAAACAAGAAACTCTTGTGTCAGACATCCTATCATTAAATTTTCGTCAAATCTCTCAGCATTTCTTACAAGTCTGTGGGTGGGGAAGGTAAACAGTCCTCCGCTGGACATAGACACAAGCATCATCATAACATAGTCATAATCTGCACTGCCCATTTCTGTGTCGCACAGGCCGTGTCTCTCGCGCCTGTAGTTTAGCGCAGCCTCATACCTGTGGTGTCCATCCGCTATAAATAACTGCTTATGTTCAAACAATCCGCTTATTCTTGAAATAATTTTCTCGTCGGTTACAACCCATATATTCTGGCGTACGCCTTCATCTGTCACAAAACTAATATCGGGCGCAGCGTCGCTGCATTCTTCAACAAGATTTGCAATTGTTTCCTCATCATCATAATACAATGAAAATACGGGGTTTGTGTTTGCCCCTGTGCTGCGCATAAGTTCTAATCTGTCGTCCTTTATCCCCGAAACCGTCTCCTCATGCGGTAGTATAACACCCTCGCTGTACTCACAAAGCTCAACAAGAGAGATTATTCCCTTCATGGAATGTGCTGCCTCTCCGTCATTTAATGAGAAAATCTGCTCGTAAATATAAAGGGCGGGCTTACTGTCGCGTACGAGCACTTGCTCATCTATCCATTTTTTTAGAAGTTCTCCACCTCTTGTGCACGGGTTGTTGTCCGCGTTATCTCCGGCCTGCCCCATACCATAATCAATGCGAACTATGTTATACTCACTCTTATTATAGAGATTCTCTTGTTCTGCAGGAGATATAGCATCATATGGCGGTGCAGTAACATCGGCAAGGTTTTTAAACATATCTGTATTATAACGCATCCCGCAAAATGGAATTACTTTTGCCATACATAACATCCTCCCAACACAATAATTTCCTAAGTCTTCCAAAAAAATAGTATAATATAAAATCATACAACAAAATTCCTATTCCGTCAAGGTCTTTTTGCCGGTTTTTACAAATAATTATTAGAAATTTCAATGAATTATTGCATTATTTTTGTAAATACTATTTGTGTATCAAAACAGAACAACAAATGCAATAAATGGAGGCAACTAACTATGGCAAAATTTTCAACAGGCCTCTTTGTGGGCGCACTCATCGGAATGGGAGTTGCCATAATCGATAAGCGCACTATGAAAAAGGCCAGAAAAATGGCAAAAACCATGATGCGAAACATATCGCATTATTCGATGTAACAGTTATATAAAAGCCGTGTTTTGAAAACTCAAAACACGGCTTTTATCAATAAAGTTCCTTTGTCTCCGGGTTACTGTGTTGTTCCTTACACCTTAAAAAGTTTATTTGCCTTAAGGTAAAGCATCACAAGCACAGCTATTGCTATAAATAGCTCGGGCAACATATATGTAGCCTGATACCCAAGCGAATATATCCAAGGATTTTTTCCCTCAGGTGCATAACTTGCAAAAAGAACCGCTCCACTAATGAGAGAACTCAAAAACCTTCCTCCTACCCCTGCAACTGTACCAAAGACTATACCCGGCAGGTTTCTTCTAAAAAATCCTGCTATTCCCAAAAAACCAAAAGCAAGTACATAGTCAAGCAATATTGACATAGGGTGATATATTACCCCGGAAATCACAAGAGATATTGCGCCATAGACTGCACCGCAAATAATGCCCGATATCGCTCCCTGGCGATACGCAATCAGCAAAATCGGTATCATTGTAAGTGCAACAGAGCCGCCTTGCGGCATTTCCCACACTTTAATAAAACTGCACACTACAGCAAGTGCAACAGCAACTGCGATTTCTGCAAATTTTCTTGCATTTTTAATAATAATCTCCTCTTTTCTATCATAAAATCAATGAATACCAAAGAATTACTACATAGATGTATACAAGATTTATTTTGTAAATTCCCCTGAAAAACAAAAAACACATCCGCAACAATACGGATATGCTCCACTTTTCGATCCCTACGCCGGCATTACCCATATCAGGTTTATAGGGTCGAAATTCACAACTTCCTCTCAGCCTGTCTACAAGCTCCCCTTCGTATATTCATTTTCTTTATAATATCACAAACATCAAAGGTTGTCAATAATTTTTATATACAAATGCGAGGGTGCGTTTTACACATCCTCGCATTTGTTCACATTGCATTTATCTTTATATTTCTCGATGAAACTCCAGTCTCTGACACTATTATATCTTTTATCTGAGCGACCTTTGCACCGTCAATTTCTCCACCCTTTACCGTAACAGAAACTCCGGCCTCGTCAACACTTGCAAAGCAATCATCATAGCCTTTCGCCTTTACCATTGTTTCTATCTTGCGCTCCTTATCGGCATTTTCTGTTGCTATCGCAACCTTTTTCTCGGCATCTCTTTTTGCCTCTGCCGACGCATCTCCACCTGATGCTATCTTCTGCCATTCTTCGACAGACTTGCTTCTTGCAAGGTCACGCTCTCTTTTAAGAGTATCAAGTTCGCCTCCGCCTTGCCCTTTAGCTTCATTTGACTCATTCTTTGCCTCCTCGGGCAACGCCTCTCCCGCGGTCGGCATTGAAGCTGAAAGACTTGCACTTTCTATTGTCCAGCGATAATACCCCGCAGTAATTACAAGGGCAACAAGCCCCAGAAGCAAAATTTGTCTGCCCTTGATCTGAATTTTCTTTCCCTGTTTGCTCATTATGATAATCTCCTCTCTTGACTTAATATGTAACTCTTATTCTATGTGGTGACACTCCATAAAGAGCCTTTACTGCCTCGTAAATTTCAATTCTTACTTTTTCATCAGCAGCACCCTCTGCCACTACTAAAATTCCCGTAACCTCAGGCGCTTTTTCCTCTACTATGTAAGGCTCTCCTGAAGAACTCTTCCCACTTATCACAACATTACTCTCACTCTCCTCGTCCGTTGTCACATCTGTGCCGTCTGCGCTCTCTTTTGAATATTTACTTCTATTATCCCTTGCTAGTATCTTTTCACCTCCGCCATCTATGCTTATAAAAACCGAGACATCCCCTGCCCCGTTAATTTTTTTCAATATTTTTTCAAGCCCTTCTTTTTGTGTTTTCACAAAATCAAGGGCATCACTTTTTGCTATCTCTTCTGTCTGTGATGTGCCCTTCTCCTCACGCGGGAAACTCCCGACAGCAAGAAAAATGACTGCTATAATTATTATCCATATAACAACCATACTTGGTTTTTTTCGGCTCAACTGTCCATTATCAGATTTGTCTACCACCCTAAAAACATCTACAAGCCCCATAAAATTAAAGCTCCTCTTTTTGTGCTTTTGTAAGCCTACGCAACATATTTTACGCTTATTAAATCTTTGTCAATTCCATAGTTATCCTCTATAATTTCTATTACTTTATCATTAATTAAAACTCCATTTTTTGCATCAACCGTTATATAAAGTTCCTCCACCTCTCCAAATGCCTCTTCCTCTTGAGATACGCGGCATTTTATATCAAAATCAACTCCGGCAATCAATTGTGTGTCATTTTTTATTCTCTCACAAAGTTTTTCTTTATATATTCTGAGCGTCTCTGTATCTTCTTTCTCGCTTACTTCCTCTCTCAAATCATATGCGGATAAACTTCCTGGGATGTATACATTTACATCCAAATTACTATTTGCAGCCGTCCCAAGCAGCGAAAGTATCAGCATAAGTCCGATTGCTATATTAATATATTTTTTGTATGTATTTTCCGGCAGTAGTCTCTCGCATATTACACCAAAGACAATCGTACCCGATATAGACATTATCCATTCTTTTATAAAATCTGTCATGTATATCCTCATCCCCCAAGGGTAACCGCTATGTTTCCTGCATTTATTATTATGGTCACAGCCATAACAAACATCACCATAACGACTGTCACCATAGAAAATAAAACAGATACTGAACTGGCAAGCCTTGATAAGCAACCTACAATTTTAGGGTCAGAGACAAGCTCTGTCACAGCAGCGGTCAGTCTCATTAAAATAGCCATTGCACCGAGTTTTATAACAGGCCCTGCGGCAATTAAAACTATACAAATTATACCTAATATACCTACTGAGTTCCTTATTACCCCACTACAGTTCATTACCGTCTCGGCTGACTCTGACAAAATACCTCCGACAATAGGCACAAGGTTTGTCGTGGCAAACTTTGATAATCTGACCGCAAGTCCATCTGCACCCGATGCAGCTATGCTCTTTAAACCTGACAGACTTACAAATATCGTAAGGGTAACCGTCAATCCCCATCTCACCGCAGTGTTTAACAGATTTACAAGTCGGTCAGTCTTAAATCTGTCTGACATCCCGCCAACGATATTTAATGCCGTCGAAGCCATCGCCGCAGGAATCAATGCGTTTTCTATAACAAAAACCGTTACCTCTATCATAGTCAAAAGGGCGGGTTCTAAAGTTGCTGCTGATATGACTGCTCCGCTTGTCATAAGGATTGTTATCATTATCGGCACAAGCACACGCATAAAGAATGCAATTTTGTCAACCGCAAGTGTTGTGCACTCAACCGCCTCATAAAACGCTGTGGCTGCGATGCCGGCAATAATTATATAGCACACAAAAAACGCACATTCTGATACACTATCTTTGCCAAACCCCGACTTCAGCTCGCTGAGATATGATGACAAAACTGCCATGGCAAGAACTATCGCCATAAGTTTGGCACTTATCAAAACCTCATCGAGGAGAATTTTCAGCAGGAGATTTATGATTTCTCTCTCATCTGCAAAAAGCCTGCCGGAATTTAAATCTTTTAAAATGCTTTTTGCATCAAACTCATAATTCTTACCAAGAAAACCATCATCCAAAGACTCAATGCCATCTGTGAATATATCGCCATAAACCTCGGCATATTCATTTAGAATTTTGGATGTGTCTGTACTATCTTGTGCATAGCCACAAGTCATACCGCTTATTAACAACACAACAAATATAACCGCGGTGCGGGCGGACCTTCTCATCTGTGTTTCCCCTTATCCTTAAAAACTTATTATACGGCTTACAATCGACAACAGACTGTATACAATCGGCATAGATAAAGTTATAAGTATAATCTTACCTCCAAGCTCGATTTTTCCGGCTATTGCCCTCTCACCCGCATCACTGCATATGTCTGCGGCAAACTGGCATATGTAAGCAACGCCCGTCATCTTTAGAATAATCCCAATGTTTGAGGCGTCAATTCCTGCCCTGTCACCTATATCCTTAAACATTTTAAAAACTGTCTCAAGATACGGCAGGCACATCCCCGTTATCAAAACCACCGTAAGAATTGGAATCGTCATAGATAATTCAGGTATATGTTTTTTCAGCAGTTGCGACAAAACCGCTCCGGAAATTGCTATTCCTATAATTTTATAAAGCATCATATCTAAAGTCCAAAAAGCGACTTTATTGTGTTAAACAATTTGCTTATCTCCTGCAACACAACAAGCAAAACCACCACAAGTCCTGCAATTGTCGTCATCATAGCTTGATCCTCGCGCCCAGCTCTGACTAAAAGCATATTAAGTACCGCAACGAGAATTCCGATTGCAGCCACTTTAAAAATCAACTCTACTCCGTCCATATACCCTCCTATAACAATATAAGCGCGACAAGCATTCCACAGAGCAATCCCATCCCTTTGGAAAGTTTTGCTTTTTGCTCTCTCTCACTTTGGGCCATACTTCTTGCAAGCTCAAGTTTTGCTTGTGCCGCATTTATGTTGTTCATTTCATATTCAGCATCTCCACGCCCAAGATTTCTTGCAAGCTCCGTAAGTATTTCCGTATCATCATCAGTAATGCAAAGTCCGCCTCTGCATGACGCTAGCGCTCTCTCAATAGCGGCAAGAACAGATATTTTGCCACTTTTTATATCTTCTGCGGCATCCTTAAAAATCTGTGCTGCCGCACCGTGCCTGGATGACGCAGCAGAAGATATTGCTTCTGAAATCGGCATCTTTAAAAAACTTATATTAAATCCTATTTGTCTCACCATCATCAGAAGCTGATCAAGCTGCTTTACTCTGAGTGTCAGTTTTGCTGCAAACAACATACCTATATAGCCACCGCCAAGAACAATCACCAGTGCCGCCAAAACCCTCAGAGGACTCACTAAAACTCCACCACCTTCGTGTATGTAACTGAGTCGGGCGTAGAAAAATCACGACTGATCATAACGGCCTGCGAAAAGATTTTATCCTTAAACAGCGGCAAAAGAGTGTTGCGTCTCATTACATCTTCTATTGTCGCACCATGAGTTGTAGCTATTATAGACACACCTGTCCCCGATGCCCCTCTTAACGCGGCAACATCTGCCTCGGATGCTATCTCGTCACTTATGATTACTTCGGGCGACATTGTCCGAAGCAACATCTCTATCGCCTCTGCCTTTGGTGCGCCGTCAATCACATCCGTCTGTGCACCTACCAGGTTTGATGGTATTCCCGAATACATCGCTGCAAGTTCTCCTCTGTCATCAGCAATAGCGCACCTGAACCCCCGATTTGACACCTGCCTTGTAATATCGCGCAGCAAGGTTGTCTTGCCCATTCTCGGTGGCGAAACTATCAGAGTTGATATAACACAGCCCTCTCTTATTATACTGTCTATTATTCCGTCAGACAGACCTATTATCTGATTAGCAATACGAAAATTTAAAGAACTTATCTCGCGAAATGTTACTATTCTTCCACCATCTGTGACCGCCTTTCCGCAAACACCAACACGGTGACCGCCTTTAATGGTAATAAATCCATGACGAAGCTCTTCCAGATGGGCATAGACCGAATTTTCACAGACTGCAGTAAACGCCGTCTGCACCTCTTGTGCCGAAAGTTTATAAGCATCACTTTCATGGTTTGATATTCCTCCTGTAGGTGTTACAAAGCAGCTCTCTCCCCAGACACTAATGGTCAGCGGGCAATTTGTCCTGAGGCGAATTTCCTCGATTTCAATCATTGTCTTTGAAAGCAGACAAGATAAAATATCCCCTACTTGTCTTGGCAGATATGAAAGTACCTCTGAAACCCTTTGTTTTTCCACCATAATTTTCTTCCTTTCATAAGTTATATGCTTTATATGTAAATATTGTTATGATGCTTTGTCCCATTTTAGAACATAAAAATAAGAACCCGACCCGATATCGCAATCAACGATTACCGTCGACTACCCCGGAACCTTGTTGTATCCACAACAAAAAAGGGTGTCGGCTCATTTGAGCCAACACCCTTTTTGAAATCATTTTATTTCATATTTCTGTACATGGGTCCGTAGGTATCACAAGCTCTGTAATCCTGACCCTCTTTGTCCATACCAAACGCATTCCATGCTGCAGGTCTAAAGATCTTATCCTCAGGTACATTGTGCATTGAAACAGGTATTCTGAGCATAGAGCAAAGTGTAATCAAATCCGCGCCAATATGTCCGTAAGAGATAGCGCCGTGATTTGCACCCCAATTATTCATTACATCGTATGCAGTCTTAAAGGGGCTTCCCTCCTTGCCATCGCAACGAGGCGCAAACCATGTACATGGCCATGTATAATCTGTTCTCTTCCAGAGAATGTCAGAAACCTCATCAGGAAGATTTACTGTCCAACCCTCTGCAATTTGAATTACCGGGCCAAGACCTTTTACAAGGTTAAGCCTTATCATGGTAACAGGCATTTCTGCTCTTGTCAAAAATCTTGAAGAATATCCGCCGCCTCTGAAGTATCCAAGGTCTGCCATATTCCAGGTTGTAGCAGCCATAACTTTATCCTGATCTTCCTGAGTCATATCGTACCATTCTTTCATTACGCCGTTGCCTTTTTCGTCGGTAACCTCACCACAAGCATCAAGACAACATGCGCCTGAGTTGATAAGATGGATAAATCCATCTGCATCCTTTGCAGCGCCCTTAATCTTGTAATTAGCCGCTCTCTTTACTGCATCGCCGCTCCAATATGTTCTTACATCTGCAAACATCTGCGCTCTGTTTGTAAGAAGCTTACCAAAGAGCATACCTATACCGTTCAAAACATCGTTCTCTGTTGCAAGAATGTAAGGCTCTCTTGCACCATTCCAGTCAAACGATGTATTTAGCATAGCCTCGGGGAAGTCACAGTTTGGATAAAAATCTGTCCACTGTCTCTGTCCCTGGAAACCTGCCGCAATAGCATTATGACCAACTTTTTCTTCTTCGCAACCCTCAGGGAGATTATCGTTGCCGTTCATAAGGTCTTTAATGATGCACATCATCTTTACAACAAACTCGAACTGCTGTTCCTTCTCCTCTGCGGAAATCTGAAGATCTTCAGGATTCTTGTCAAAGCCCATATTGCACTTTTCTTTTGCCCACTTGAGTGCTTTTTCGTATTCTGCCTCATCATAGATGCCCTCTGTCATTCGTCTGATGATTTCTACCTCGTCAACAGACTCAACTCTCATGCCGAGATAGTCCTCTATGAACTCAGGGTCGATTATAGAACCACCGATACCCATACATATAGATCCAATCTGCAGATATGATTTGCCTCTCATTGTTGCCGCCGCAACCGCCGCACGACCAAATCTTAAAATCTTTTCTTTTACATCTTCAGGAATCTCTGTATCTGTTGCATCCTGAACATCATGGCCGTAAATACCAAAAGCGGGAAGACCTTTCTGTGCATGTGTTGCAAGAACTGATGCAAGATAAACCGCACCCGGTCTCTCTGTACCGTTAAATCCCCATACCGCTTTGATGGTATTTTTATCCATATCCATAGTCTCTGCGCCATAGCACCAGCAAGGTGTAACTGTAAGGGTAATGTCAACCCCTGCCTTTTTAAACTTATCAGCACAAGCTGCAGCCTCTGCCACACGACCAATAGTTGTATCAGCAATAACTACCTTTACAGGCTCGCCGTTTGAATATTTCAAGTTCTCCTCGAATAATTTTGCAGCTGCCTTTGCCATATTCATTGTCTGGTCCTCAAGAGATTCTCTAACCTTAAGAACACCTCTTCTACCATCAATGGTAGGTCTAATGCCGATTACAGGGTAATCACCGATTAATCTGTTCTTTGCCATAATATTATCCTCCTTTGGATTATTGATTTATGTACTTTTATACTTTTCAATATATCATACCACAATTATAATTATACTATTGACTATATTAAAATACTTGTGTTATAATGGCATAAACTATAAGAATTTTATCATTAGGAGGACTTTATGTGAAAATTTCTGTATGGCATGAAAACACCCAAAGAGGCACCTCTGATTTTCCTGTTGATTACTATAAAGTAGACGAAACACATCCGAGATATCATATGCGCACACACTGGCACAAGGATATTGAGATTATCCGCATCACAAAGGGTAATCTCGATATACAGATAGGTGATACTACATATTGTCTCAAGGTCGGAGACAGCATATATATACCGGGTGGAGTTTCTCATGGTGCTATACCTGCACAGTGCGAATATGAGTGCATCGTTTTTACTCCTGCGATTATGTATGCTTCGCAGAAAATCCGAACAATAATAAAGTCAAAAATCAAGTCTGTTGTCACTTTTTACAAAGATAAGGATGTTGATGAAATCTTCGACATTTTTTCCGTAAAACCCCAGAACTTCGAATTAAAAATTCTTGGACTTTTATACAATGTTGCCTTCTCCACGCTGGAGCATCAACCCGTTTCAAAAACAAACATTGAGCATCATACCGATAAAATCAAACCTGCTATTTCGTATATAGAAGAGCATTTTGCATCAGAAATAACTCTCTCACAGCTGGCAAGTGAGTGCTCTATGAGTCCTAACTATTTTTGTAAATTCTTTAAATCTGCGACGGGTCAAACACCAGTTGAATACCTGACCACATACCGCATAGAGATAGCATGCGAGATGCTTCTGTCAGGTTCAAAGGTTACAGATACCGCATATGACTGCGGTTTTAATGATTTAAGTTATTTTATTCATGTCTTTAAAAAAAATATTGGGATCTCTCCCAAACAATATGCACAAAAAAGAGTGTGATGAATACATCACACTCTTTCTACTTATCTTACATAATCAAACTCCACACCGTATATGTGAACCGTGTCGCCTTCTTTTATGCCTGCTTTTTCAAGCATCTTTATGGCACCGCACTTAATAAGCGCTCTTTGGAAGTATTGCATTGATTCGTAATCATCAAAGTTTGTAGAACCAACAATCTTTCTTACCCTGCTACCGGTGACAATGTATACTCCATCCTCAATTTCTACCGCAAGCTTTTCTTCCTCCTCGCGGAGTTCATCAAGGTCAAATACCTCAAAATCATCCTCCTCTTCAGGAAGCGTTGACAGAAGCTCAAGAGTGTAATTTAAAACCTCTCTTATACCCTGTCTTGTTGCGGCGGATATGCGAAACACCTTGTGTCCGCGGCTTTCCATCTCTTCACAAAAGATTTCAAAATTTTCTTCAAACTGTGGAATATCAGACTTGTTAGCAAGGACTACCTGCGGTTTCTCGGCAAGTTTTTCGCTATACATCCTAAGTTCGTTATTTATCGTATCAAAATCCTCAATCGGATTTCTTCCCTCTATACCCGACACATCTACAAGATGTAAAAGAACTCTCGTTCTCTCTACATGACGCAAAAACTCATGTCCAAGCCCTACCCCCTCGTGCGCGCCCTCTATAATACCGGGAATATCAGCGATAACAAAACCTCCTCCATCACCCATATTCACAACGCCTAAATTTGGTTCAAGCGTTGTAAAGTGATAGTTTGCAATCTTTGGTCTTGCATCGCTGACCATTGACAAAAATGTAGATTTCCCCACATTAGGAAAACCAAGCAGCCCAACATCTGCAATTAGTTTAAGTTCAAGAGAAACCTCCCTCTCATCGCCAGGCATACCTGATTTTGCAAACTTTGGCGTCTGTCTTGTTGCCGTAGCAAAATGAACATTACCCCAGCCGCCACTGCCGCCCTTTGCGACAATAACGCTCTGGCCCTCAACCTTGAGGTCACAGATTATTCTGTCTGATTTTGTGTCGCGTATAACCGTACCAACAGGAACTTTAATTGTCAGATCGCTTCCGTTTTTTCCGTTTCGGTTGGCATCTCTGCCATTCCCTCCGTTTTCTGCAGCGTACTTTCTCTTATAACGAAAATCAATCAACGTGTTAACGCCCTTGTCGGCAATAAATATCACATTGCCACCTCTGCCCCCGTCACCACCATCAGGGCCACCGGCCGCAACATACTTTTCGCGGTGAAATGTCACTGCACCGCTACCACCATCGCCTGCTTTTATGAAAATTTTTGCTACATCAGAAAACATATGATCGCCTCCGTTTAGACTTAACAAAAAAGGCGGACATAATTAATGTCCGCCTAAGATTCTAATTACTGAGCAATCTCGTATACAGAAACCTGCTTATTGCTCTTTCCCTTGCGCTCGAACTTAACCTTTCCTTCAACCAATGCAAAGAGAGTGTCGTCACTGCCCTTGCCTACATTGATACCAGGATGAATTTTTGTACCGCGCTGACGAACGAGGATATTACCTGCCAGAACATGCTGACCGTCACCCCTCTTGACACCAAGACGCTTGGACTCGGAATCTCTACCGTTTTTGGTACTACCCATACCTTTCTTATGAGCCATGTTATATCACTCCTTTATTTTCAAGTAAAACTATCAAGCTTACGCATTGATAGCTGTAATCTCAACCTTTGTATAAGGCTGTCTGTGACCTTGCTTTTTGTGATAACCCTTTTTAGGCTTATACTTGTAAACAATAATCTTCTTGTCCTTGCCGTTTTTAACAACATTTGCAGAAACTGTAGCACCCTCAACATAAGGAGCACCTACCTTAACACCGTCGCCACCAACTACAAGAACCTTATCAAATGTAACGGTCTCACCAGCTTCAACATTGAGCTTTTCAATGAAAACAACATCTCCCTGCTCAACCTTGTACTGTTTGCCGCCTGTTTCAATAATTGCGTACATAATCGTAATCCCTCCTATTACCCAAGACTCGCCATGGGGGTAAGCTATGCTTTTGACATCCGCAAACGATACGGATGTATAACCCTTTTTGCGCGGTTACCGATATATTCTATCACAATAAAATACTTTTGTCAATACAATTTTTCATAATTTACAACTTCTGTTAGAGCAATGTTCTGATATAAACAAAAAATAGCAAAACCCAGCCTCACACTCTCTTATTTTTAATAATCACTCTTATCAAATATTGCATATATCCCAAGATGTCTGCGGCTTTTAGGAGCTTTTCTTCTTTCACTGTAGACCTCACCGCATCCGCACTTTATCTTAAAGGCAATGCTGCGCACTAAATCTTCTCTTATGCGAATCAAATCAGAGCGACACTTCATACATACAAATGTGTCATCTCTTCCATATATCGGCGCTCCGTCTGCCTTGTCTATTTCTTTGGCATTAGATGCCGCTCTTTCAAAAGCCCCACAGTTGCATATGCACGAAATCTCGTAAGCAACCACACCTCTCTCTATTGTAGCAACAGGGTTTTGACAGTTGCCGCAATAAATCCTTTCACTATTATCCGTAAATACTTTTTTCATAACTCTTCCTTTTTCGTAAATCAAGCAGCAAAGTGCCGTCGTTTAATTTACATAATATTTCACATTCTTATAATATTCCAAGTAAGTAGCAAAAATACGCCTTTTTATAATAAAACATCTGCCGCAAAATTTGCGATTGAAACTATCTTGAAAGTTTTTTGTCGATATGGCAAAATATTTACAGGCAACCAATTGCCAATTTTATACCTTAAAGGGAGATGAAGCAATGTCGGCTAGTTTTACATTTGAGACAGAAGACGGCGGATGTGCTACTGTTAGTTTTTCTGTCACAAAGGACAAGGGTGCAATAAAGCCTTACGGGATATGTGCATCTATCGTATCGGACCATAGTCAACCGGACAGGACATATGCTGCCTGCAGATATTTTACATACGAGGAGGCCTGCAGGACAATTGATTATTTATGTATAAACCATGTTATGCCATGCACATTGTGTGACATTATTTAGTCTACTTCTATCAATTTTAAAAAAGCGGAGTTTATCATCGGATAAATTCCGCCTTTTTTTATAATAATGCAGTTGAGAGATATTGTCAATACAAAGCAGGTGTTATAATGGAATCAGAACAACAAACAAAATTAATATTTAAAGTCAATTTTCTCTTATGTATTTGTTGATTTGTACTATAATCAAGAATTTTTTGTAAAAACTATAGATTTTTATAATTTTATATGGTAGAATATTGTACGAGCGAATTATCAGAAAGGATATGTCTGCATATGGAAAAGCTGAGCGAGGTTCAACTTTATACAGACGGCGCGTGTAGCGGCAATCCCGGTCCTGGCGGATGGGGCGCCATTTTGCACTGCGGAGGATTTGAGAAAATTCTCTCGGGCGGCGAGGCAGAAACCACCAACAACCGTATGGAGCTTATGGCTGTGATTTGCGGACTTGAAGCTCTTAACAGGCGTTGCAGCGTTACAATTTACAGTGACTCAAAATATTTTGTGGATGCTGTAGAAAAGGGATGGGCAAAGTCATGGCAAAAAAACAGCTGGAAAAAGAGCGACAAATCCCTTGCCAAGAACCCCGACTTGTGGGAAAGACTCCTCTCTCTTCTTGATATGCACGAGATTAAACTTGTATGGCTTAAAGGTCATGCAGGACATCCCGAGAACGAGCGATGCGATGCAATGGCCGTTGCAGAATCGCAAAAGTTCAAACACTGATCACTTATAGAATAAATAATATTTACAGAACATCTACTTTTCATAGATTGCTGCTGTAATATAACCAATAAGAAAGGTAGGACAGAAATGATAAAACGCATTTATGTAGACAACGCCGCAACAACAAAGGTTGCGCCCGAGGTTTTAGATGCTATGATTCCGTATTTAACCGATAACTTCGGCAATCCATCGAGTATCTATGCAGAGGGCAGAGCGGCAAAAACTGCTATAGAGGCAGCAAGAGAACAGACTGCATCTGCCATTGGTGCAGATGCAAATGAGATATATTTTACAGGTTCAGGCAGCGAGGCTGACAACTGGGCCATACGCGGAGCCGCCATGGCACTTAGAAGTAAGGGTAATCACATAATTACATCAGCAGTTGAGCATCACGCAGTGCTTCACACCTGTCAGGATCTTGAAAAACAGGGTTTTGAGGTGACATACCTCCCCGTTGATGAGTTTGGTATGGTATCTGCCCAGGATGTCAAAGCTTCAATAAAGGATACTACAATCCTTATAACAATTATGTTTGCCAACAACGAAATTGGTACAATAATGCCAATTTCCGAAATTGGCACTATTGCAAAAGAAGCCGGTATTGTATTTCATACTGACGCTGTTCAGGCAATCGGCATGGTAGATATAGATGTAAAAAAATTAAACATAGACATGCTCTCTCTGACCGGACATAAGTTTCATGGTCCAAAAGGTTGCGGCGCATTGTATGTAAAAAAAGGCATCAAGCTTAAGTCGCTCATTACGGGCGGCGCACAAGAGAGAATGCGTCGTTCCGGCACAGAAAATGTCGCAGGAATTGTAGGCCTTGGCAAGGCAATCAAGATGGCAACTGCCAATATCAAGGAAAAGCAAGAAAAACTCCGAACCCTCCGTGACGCCTACATCAAAAAGGTTCTTGAGACTGTACCTTACTCAAGGCTCAACGGTCATCCAACAGAGCGTCTCGCGGGTAATGCAAACATTTCATTTGATTTTATTGAGGGCGAAGGTTTACTGCTCTGCCTTGACATGAAAGGCATATGCGCATCAAGTGGCAGCGCTTGTACATCAGGCTCTCTTGACCCGTCTCACGTTTTACTTGCGACAGGTCTTAAACACGAACAGGCTCACGGTTCTCTCAGAGTAACATTTGATACGGATAATACATTAGATGATGTTGACTATATTGTATCGGCAATTGCCGAAATCGTAGAGAGACTTCGAATGATGTCTCCGCTTTATGAAAACAAATAAATATACGAGGTGATAATATGTATAGCGAAAAAGTAATGGACCACTTCAGCAACCCCAGAAATGTGGGCGAAATTGAAGATGCAAACGCCGTAGGTCAGGTAGGCAATCCCCAATGTGGCGATATCATGAAGATTTATATGAAAATAAACGACGAGACACAAATCATCGAAGATGTAAAATTTAAAACCTTTGGTTGTGGCGCAGCGATTGCAACAAGCAGCATGGCAACAGAACTTGTAAAGGGCAAAACAGTTGATGAAGCTCTCGCTCTCACAAATCAGGCAGTTGCCGAGGCACTTGACGGACTTCCTCCCATCAAGATGCATTGTTCAATTCTCGCAGAGGAAGCAGTTCATGCTGCAATTGCCAACTATTACGAGGGCAAAGGTATGGATGCATCTTCTATAAAGAGTTGTGACGGTCATTGCTGTGGTTGTCCCCACAGTCACGAGCACGGAATGGACGAAGACTAATTGTCGAAGGGATTTCTCTTATATGAATAAAAGAGTTGTAATTGGATTGTCCGGCGGTGTTGATAGCAGTGTTGCCGCCGCAGTCTTAAAGGAGCAAGGTTTTGATGTTATCGGAGTTACCATGCGTCTTTGGGATGGTGAAAATTTAAACGGAACCGTGACAGAGAGCACTTGTTGCTCTCTGTCTGCAGTTGAAGACGCAAAGCGTGTCGCAGACAAACTTGGAATTGATTTTCACATCCTTGACTTTCGCGAAAAATTTTCCGAATATGTTATCGACTATTTTACAAATGAATATATAAATGGCAGAACACCAAACCCCTGTGTTGTCTGCAACAAGCTTCTCAAATTTGATGCAATGGCAAAGGAAGCTCAACTACTTGGGGCTGACTATATTGCTACAGGCCACTATGCAAGGGTTGACTTTGACAAAGCTTCAAACCGTTATCTGCTAAAGAGTGCCGACAACACAAAGGACCAGACTTATGCTCTATATAATCTGACGCAGGAGCAATTGTCAAGACTTCTTCTTCCTCTCGGCAACTTTTCCGGCAAGGACGAAGTCCGCGCTTACGCTGACAAGATTGGCCTTATAACAGCGGATAAGCCTGACAGTCAAGATATTTGCTTTATCCCCGATAATGACTATGCCGCGTTTATAAAGCGCCGTATTGGCTCCCTCCCCCCCGAGGGAAACTTTGTTGACCATAACGGTAACATTCTTGGGCGGCACAGAGGCATTGTCCACTACACAGTCGGACAGCGCAAAGGCCTTGGCATTGCCTTTGGGAAACCTATGTTCGTCACACACATAGACGCACAGAAAAACGAGGTTGTCCTTGGCGAGCAAGGTTTTGAGTTCTCTCTCAGTCTTTATGGCAAAAACCCCAACTTTATTCCATTTGATAGCCTCAAAGAGCCTATACGGGCAACAGCCAAGGTGCGCTACAGTGCAAAACCAGCAGAGTGCACCATATCTATGAACGGCAACATGGTACGAGTTGACTTTGACGCTCCGCAAAGGGCAATAACTCCCGGTCAGGCAGTCGTATTTTACGATGCAGATATTGTACTCGGCGGTGCAACAATAGTATAATTTAAGGAAAAAGATTGTTATGACAGAATTTTTAAAAATAAAACAAAAGGTATTTGAAAAAGAATATAACACACTTAACGCGCAACAGAGAAAGGCGGTCTTTCATACAGACGGTCCTCTTCTTGTACTTGCAGGGGCAGGATCAGGAAAAACTACAGTTATAATTAACAAGATTCATCATCTGATTAAGTATGGTTCTTCCTATATCAGCGAGGATATTCCCAAAACCCTTACAAATCAGGATATTGAGGTTCTAAGTTGGTACGCAAACAACATTATCGATGTTCTTCCTCCTCATCTTGAAACGGCCCTCGCCAAAAATCCCATAAATCCATGGCAGATACTTGCAATTACCTTTACAAACAAGGCAGCCGGCGAGCTTAAAAGCCGACTTGCCGCAAAGCTTGGGGATTGCGCAAACGATATAGCCGCCGGCACATTTCATTCTTCCTGTGCTGGTTTTTTGCGCAGAGATATAGATAAAATTGGTTATGAGAAAAACTTTACAATATACGACACCGCAGATCAGCAAACGGTTGTCAAGGCATGTCTTAAAGAACTTTCTCTCGATGACAAAAAATATGCTCCGCGCGCAGTTCTCAGTATAATCAGCAACGCAAAGGATGCCTTGATTGACCCTGATAAATTTGAAAGTTACAATAAGGGCGACTTCTATCTGTCTAAGGTGTCTGATATATACTCTCTTTATCAGAACAAGCTAAAGGCAAATAACGCCCTTGACTTTGACGATTTGATTGTCAAAACTGTAGAACTTTTTAAAGAATGTCCGGATGTTCTGGAGTATTATCAGGACAGGTTCAAATACATTCTGGTTGACGAGTATCAGGATACTAACCACGCACAATACAAACTCGTCAGTCTTCTTGCCGCAAAGCACAGAAACCTGTGTGTTGTGGGGGATGATGATCAAAGCATTTATAAGTTCCGGGGTGCTGACATTCGCAACATTCTTGACTTTGAGAAAGAATTTAAGGATTGCTGCTCTATAAAACTTGAGGAGAACTATCGCTCTACTCAAAACATTCTTGATGCAGCAAATAATGTAATTTCCAATAATGAGGGCAGAAAAGGGAAAAATCTCTGGACCTCTAATGACGCGGGCAATAAAGTTAAGATTTATACCGCAGCGACAGAACACTCAGAAGCGCAGTACATAGCGGATAAAATTACAGAATTGGGCGGAAGTTTCAACGATACTGTAATCCTTTATCGTATGAATGCAATGTCCCGTGTGGTCGAGGATATGCTTCTTCGCTCGGCTATACCATATCGTGTGCTTGGCGGTCTTCGATTCTATGACAGAAAGGAAATCAAAGACATCACTTCGTACCTTCGACTTGTGCAAAACTATGGCGACAATGTTGCACTCCAGCGTATTATAAATGAGCCAAAACGAGGCATCGGCGCTGCATCAGTTGATAAGGCTGCCTCAATTGCGGCAGAAAATGGCACAAGTATTTTTGACATTTGTCAAAGGGCAGACGAATTCAAAGACTCACTATCCTCAAAGACAGCGGGCAATCTTAAATCATTTGCTAATTTGATTGATGGTCTGCACAAAGAACTTGAAGATGGCATGGGACTTGAACTGTTTGTTCGCACCGTAATGGAACGCAGTGGAATGATTGAGGCTCTCAATGCTGAAAAAACTGTCGAAAATCAGACAAGGCTTGAGAACCTTGAAGAATTTATTTCTATGGTTCAGGAGGCTGTAAATTCAGATGCTGCTATCACACTGGATACACTTTTAGAGGATATTTCCCTTGTATCTGACATAGACAATTATGACGAGTCACAAGACACGGTTACTCTTATGACTCTACACAGCGCAAAAGGTCTTGAATTTCCTAATGTATTTCTGATAGGCGCAGAAGAAGGCATCTTTCCGAGCACGCGTTCCTTCGGCGACAGAGATGAAATCGAAGAAGAGCGCAGGCTATGCTATGTTGGTATAACGAGAGCAAAAAAACAACTTTATATAACAAGAGCAAAAAGCAGGACTCTCTTTGGCAAAACGACCTATAACCCACCTTCAAGATTTATTGAAGAGATTGGACACGAACTTACCGACATCCAGACAGAGGCACCGGCAAGAACCTATATCTCGAGCGGAGAGAGTATGTATCAGGCACACACACCTGTACAAAAGAGCGCACTGCTAGATGGGATACCATTTAAAAAGGCGGATAGCTCACCCTCTCTTGACTACGCTGTTGGCGACAAGGTAAAACATCGCAAATTTGGTATTGGGACTGTAATCGGTGCACAGAGCATGGGCAAAGATATTCTTCTTAAAATCAGTTTCGCCGAGGGAGAAAAAAACCTTCTTGCCACATATGCTCCCATTGAAAAAATCTGAAAGAGGTAGTTTTTATGTACAACAAGTTTGCCGATATTTACGATAAGCTTCAGGATATTGATTATAATTCTTTTGTGATATACTATGAGAAAATCTTTAGCCTGAATAATATCAAGCCCTCTCTTGTGCTTGATCTGGGATGCGGAACGGGCAATATTACAATCCCAATGGCAAAAAAGGGTTACGATATGATAGGTGTTGATCTGTCTGCCAATATGCTTGACATTGCAGCAAACAAATCAAGGGACGCGGAACTTGATATACTCCTTCTCAATCAGGATATGACTGATTTTGAACTTTATGGCACGGTTGATGCAGCCATCTGCGCCCTTGACGGTGTCAACTATCTTACAGATGACGGCGACCTTGACAAGCTCTTTGCACTTATACATAACTACTTAAATCCGGGCGGTATATTTATATTTGACATAAACACCGAGTATAAGCTAAAAACCATCCTTGCCAATAACACCTTTGTCTATGACAAGGATGATATCTACTTTATATGGAACAACTCCTACGAAGAGAATGATAAAATCTGCTACTTTGATTTAGATTTCTTCACCAAAACTGAGGGCAACCTCTACGAGCGCCATAGCGAGTATCAGGAGGAAAGAGCATACTCTATAGAAGAAATCAAAGCAAGCGCAGAGAAAAGCTCCCTCAATGTGGTTGGAATATATAACGATCGAAGTTTCGATGCACCAAGCGAAATATCAGAGAGAATATTCTTTGTGGTGCAGAAATAAAATATCAAAGCAAATGCCGAGCCCTGTTGCGCTTGCCAGACCCAAGCGCCGTCGTTTTCCGCTTTGCGGAAACGATTGGGGTTTCGCCCCAAGCCCCATAATTATTGTTATGTCTTGCTATACTACAATAAATGTGGGTACGACACATTATTCATAGGCAAAATCAAAGGGGTGAAAATTCATAAACATTGTATTGCAACTATAGAACAAACTTGCTTGCAGGCAAATTTGATTTGCCCATATATTTGAAAATAAATAATATACATATATAAATGAAAGGATACAATCTAATGAAAAAGTTTTTTAAGGAATTTAAAGAATTTGCGATGCGAGGCAGCGTAATCGATCTTGCAGTCGGTGTTATCATCGGCGGCGCTTTCCAAAAAATTGTTACCTCTTTAGTAAACGACATTATCTCGCCACTGATTGGACTGATTGCAAACAAGGACTTTACTGCACTTGTTGCAAAAATTGGTGATGTTGAAATCAAGTATGGCGCATTTATTACAGAGATAATCAATTTTATCCTAATGGCTTTTGTTATTTTCCTTATTATTAAGGTCCTTAACGCAATTTCTTCTATCAGAAAAAAAGAAGACATCGCAGAAGAAGCTAAGACAAAACAGTGTCCATACTGCTGTAGCGAGATTGACATCAAAGCAACAAAATGCCCGCACTGTACATCGGATGTAGAATAATTTTTAACCCCCGATTCGGTCGGGGGTTTTTTGCTGTCAAAAATTTTTAAAAAAATTTTCAGAAAACTATTGACAAATTAAAAAATTGTGTTATACTTAAATAGTAACAATTACTATTATTGTTTAGGAGGTGCTATATGGAAACTAAAAGTTCTAAGAGATATAGCAGGCAAAGAGAAACTATATTACAAGTTCTCGAAGGCACAAAAGCACATCCGACCGCAAATACAATTTTTGAGGAGGTTCGCAAGGAGATTCCCAATATAAGTCTTGGTACTATATACCGAAATCTGGCTCAACTCAGCGAGGACGGTTATATTGCAAAGCTTGACACAAAGGACGGATCGGAAAGATATGATTATAACTTCCGCCCTCACTATCACCTATATTGCAACTCCTGCGGTGGCGTATTTGATGTAGAGATTGAGTATTCTTCCTCTCTTGACAAAATCGCCAGCGAGCAATGCGGTGCAAAAATCGACTATCACAGTTTGGTCTTTTGCGGATTGTGCGAAAAATGTAACAAGTAAAATATTAAACCAACTATAATAAAATAAATTTTTGGAGGTATTATTTATGAAAAAATATGTATGTTCTGTATGCGGATATGTTCACGAGGGAGACGCTCCCCCTGCTAACTGCCCTGTTTGTAAGGTCCCCGCTGACAAGTTCAAGGAAATGGTTGAAGGCGCAGCTCTTGCAGCTGAACACGAATACGGCGTTTATGGCAAAACTGTAAAAAACAATCCAGACATCAGCGACGAAGATAAAAAATATATCTTTGAGCAATTGATGGCTAACTTCAACGGCGAGTGTGCCGAAGTTGGCATGTATCTCTGTATGGCGCGTATCGCTCACAGAGAAGGCTATCCCGAGGTTGGACTTTATTGGGAAAAGGCAGCTTATGAAGAAGCTGAACACGCTGCAAAGTTTGCAGAACTTCTCGGCGAAGACCTTGAACCTAACATGAAGGCTACAACAAAAGACAACCTTGCTTGGAGAGTCGATTGCGAGTATGGCGCAACACAAGGTAAGTTTGATCTTGCCGCTTGCGCAAAGAAGAACGACCTTGATGCAATTCATGACACAGTTCACGAAATGGCCCGTGACGAAGCTCGCCACGGCAAAGGCTTGGAAGGACTTTTGAAGAGATACTTCTAATCATTGAAATAACAACAAATTCTAAACCCCTTGACATTAGGTAATACCTACTGCCAAGGGGTTTTTGGCATTGTTTTTACATTTTTTTGCGATGCCATATTGCACGATTTGTTGTAATCTCAACATTCCTGAAAAATGGGTGATGAATGTGGCATTAACCGGCATTTTATGTGGCATTTTTTTTGCAAATTCTGATCATCTGGCATCGCGATGCCGCATTAATCCCCGAAACCCTTGCCACATAAGGCTTTAAGGGGTGTGGTTGAATCAAAATTCAGCCTGAATTTACCCCCAAAAACTCTCATGAACAGTAGTGTGATGAGGGCCATATTACAGTACATGAAATGCTTTCACTTCATCACTTTGACGAAAAACAATACTTTCTATATGTGCATTAACAATAAAAATATCGTTTTTTCTACATTTCCATTGCTTTTTCGTGGATTTGTGATATACTTAGAGTATAACTATTTTTATCTTTGAAAGGATGAAATCAAAATGGCAGTTACTTATACAAAATTATGGCATATTTTGATTGATAAAGGTATGAAGAAAAAAGATCTGCAACAAGCCGCAGACCTTACAAATCATACTATGCTCAAACTCCGCAATAACGAGAATATCACCACCGAAACTATCGGTAAGATATGTAAAGCCCTCGATTGTAGGGCGGATGATATAATGGAGTTTTTTGAAGAATAATTTGAATTGTCGATTTGCAATGATTTACACATAGTAAAAAGGAGAACAAATAATGCCGAAGAAAATGACTAAGGTTGAAGAAAGCATACATGAACAGTCCGAAAAAATTAATAAGGTAAAGAAAATCGTAAAGGAAAGAAGTTCAGCAATTGATAATTCTCAAATAATTCCGGAAGAGATTTCTACTGAAGATTGGAAAACAAAAGACTTTTCAATGCCTAATAATACAGTAAGAATCGGAACAGTTTTTAGTGGAATTGGTGCCATTGAACATGCTTTTCAAAGACTAAAAATCAAACATAAAATTGTTTTTGCTGGAGATATTGACGAAAAATGCAAGAAAAGTTATTTCGCAAACTACGATATATCAGAAGAAGATTGGTTTACAGATGTTCGTGAGTTTGATGCAAAAAAATATAAGGGTAAGGTTGATTTCATAGTTGGTGGGGCTCCTTGCCAGGCCTTTTCCATGGTTGGTAAAAGACTAG
>JAZLDW010000021.1:0-27767 GCA_045614945.1 Clostridia bacterium
AGAAAAGCTCTTGAGAGTGTTTTTGGAAACATAGAAAAACAGTTTGGCCAGGGGGCAGTTATGCGACTTGGTGAAAAGTCTGATATAAAGATTGATGCAATTCCGACAGGCTCAATGGCGCTAGATATTGCGCTTGGTATCGGAGGTGTGCCAAGAGGAAGGATTATAGAGATTTACGGACCGGAATCTTCAGGTAAAACAACTGTTGCGCTCCACATTGTTGCAGAGGCACAAAAACTTGGCGGTGAAGCGGCATTTATCGATGCAGAGCATGCCCTTGATCCTGTTTATGCTAAAAATCTTGGTGTAAACATTGATGATCTTATCGTATCACAGCCAGACACGGGTGAGCAGGCTCTTGAAATTACAGAGCAGCTTGTGCGTAGTGGTGCAATTGATGTTGTAGTTGTTGACTCTGTAGCAGCACTTGTTCCAAAACAGGAAATAGAAGGTCTTATGGGAGATTCTCATGTTGGTTTGCAGGCAAGACTTATGTCTCAGGCTCTTAGAAAACTTGCAAGTGTTGTTAACCGCTCAAATACAATTGCTATATTTATTAACCAGCTTCGTGAGAAAGTTGGAGTAATGTATGGAAATCCTGAAACCACTCCCGGTGGGCGTGCGCTTAAGTTCTATTCATCAGTTCGTCTTGATGTGCGTCGTTCAGAGACAATCAAAACAGATGGTGGTCTTGTTGGTAACAGGACAAAGGTTAAAGTCGTAAAGAACAAGGTTGCTCCGCCATTTAAAGAAGCAGAATTTGATATTATGTACGGCGAAGGTATTTCCAAGATAGGAAACATCCTTGATGTTGGCGTTAATTTTGATGTAATAGAAAAGAGTGGCTCGTGGTTCTCTTATGATGGAACAAGACTTGGCCAAGGCAGAGAAAGTGCGAAAAAGGTGCTTGAGGATAATCCTGAACTGTGTGCAGAGATTGAGGCAAAAATTCGTGCGGCGGCTGACCTTCCTGAGACTAAAGCCGGAGGAGATGTTGAGGCAACTCCGTTGATTCCTGTAAACAAGCCACCTAGGAAGAAATAAATATGTCTACATACGAAAAGGCAAAAAAAATTGCGGCAGGGCTTATCGCTGGCAGAATGTACACCTGTCGAGAAGTAGAAGACCGACTTAGAAGACGGAAGATAGAGCAAGATGTGGCAGAGCAGATTGTCTCTGAATTTGCAGCGGCAGGAATATTGGATGACCATGCCTATGCAGAGGTTTATATGACGCAATCTGTGCGTCTTGCCGGCAAAGGGATGTATCGCATTCGGCAGGAACTTTATAGCAAGGGGATTGCAAAGGGTATAATTGATTCTGTTTGTAATGATAGCGAAGAGGACACATATGCGGCAATTTGTGAATATGTAGAGTCGCGCAGACTCTATGAGGGTATAAAAACGAGGCGAGACCTTGAAAAACTTAAGGCGCGTCTGGCGCGCCGTGGTTTTTCACCGTCAGAGGTGAGAGAATGTCTTTCAAACTATGATTTTAAGTTTGAGGATGAGAACTAGACCGTTGTTTCGTATAAAAAATAGGAATGGAAGATTACATTGATAAACAAAGTTTCACTTGCATCCCTCGGGTGCTCAAAAAATCTTGTAGATGCCGAGTATATGCTTGGGATTTTAACTGAATCAGGATTTGAGATCGTAGATAATGAAGAAGATGCGGATGCGATAATCGTTAACACCTGCACATTTATTGAAGACGCCAAGACAGAATCGATAGAGTGTATACTTGAATTATCTCAATATAAGTTAAGCGGCAAATGCAAGGCGCTCATTGTCACCGGATGCCTGGCGCAGAGATACACAGAACAGATTTTAACTGAAATTCCGGAAGTTGATGCTGTTATTGGTACAAATGAATATGACAAGATTGCAGACATTATTAAGCGTATTGATAAAGAAGAAAAGGGTGTTATATGCTGTGGTGATGCCCCTGTATGTGAAGATGGTCTGCCGAGACTTCGTACAACCCCAAAATATACTGCATTTTTAAGAATTGCAGAGGGATGCGATAATCATTGTACATATTGTGTGATTCCGTCGATTCGCGGTAAATACAGAAGCCGAGATGTTGAGAACATTGTTAAAGAAGCAGAGGCTATGGCAGAAGACGGCGTACGAGAAATAGTAGTTATTGCTCAGGACACTACAAGATACGGCAAGGACTTGTATGGAGAGTATCGGCTTCCACAGCTTTTGCAAGAACTTTGTAAGATAGATAAAATTGAGTGGGTAAGAGTTCATTATTGCTATCCAGAGCTTTTAACCGACGAACTTATTGCCGTTTTTGCAAAAGAAGAAAAACTTTGTAATTACTTTGATATTCCCATTCAGCATTGTAGCGATTTGGTACTTAAAAGAATGGGCAGAAGAACAAACAAGACACAGATAAGAGAGATTATATCAAAAATCAGAGATCGGATTCCCGATGCGGTAATCCGTACATCGCTTATTGTTGGTTTTCCGGGAGAGACTGATGAGCAATTTGAGGAGCTTTGTGACTTTGTAAGGGAAATCAAGTTTGAAAGGCTTGGTGTTTTTGCATATTCTCGTGAGGAGGATACCCCCGCATATAGCCTTGACGGTCAGATTGAAGAGGAAGAAAAACAGCGGCGTCGTGATTTGATAATGCTGATTCAATCGGAAATTGCACAGGAGCAAAATGCTAAGAAAATTGGCTCAAATATTCGTGTTCTTGTAGAAGAAAAAGACGAGATTATCAAGAGCTATTATGGAAGAACATATGCAGATTCAGAAGAAATAGATGGTAAGGTTTTCTTTAAATCAGATAGAAAAATAGAGAGTGGAGAGTTTGTTGATGTGCTTGTAGAACAATCAATGGAGTATGATTTGTTTGGTACAGAAATCAGCGAATAGACACAGTTGAAAGGATAGTGATATATATGAACACACCTAATAAACTTACGATTGTCAGAGTGGTTCTGATACCTTTGTTTATGATGTTTTATCTTGCCGAGGATATGGTATCTTTAATAATGGCTTTCCTTGTTTTTTTAGCGGCGGCAATTACTGACCACTTTGACGGAAAACTTGCAAGACAGAACAATCAGGTGACTACATTTGGAAAACTCATGGATCCGATTGCTGATAAACTGCTTATTTTTGGTGCGTTTCTTTGCTTTATGCAAAGAGATATGGGGCACATCAATGCGTGGGTTTTGATAATTGTTCTCTTTAGAGAATTTCTTGTTACGGGTGTCAGAATGATTGCTATGGGCGAGAATAATGTTATTGCCGCAAGTATGTGGGGTAAGGCAAAAACAGTGTCACAGTTTGTGCTTGTAATTGCGGTGATGGTGTTTGAAATTATCACTATGTGCTTTGATTTTATGCCATTTTCTACTGACATTCTCGCATATGTTATGGATGTACTTACATATATAATGTTAGTGGTATCGGTTGTGTTGACAATTTATTCAGGTTGGGATTATGTCTGGAAGAACAGAGGTATTTTGACATTTAAATAAGGAGAGTATAATGAAGATTATTGTAGATGCTATGGGCGGAGATAACGCCCCAAAGGAGATCGTCAGAGGAAGCGTTGAGGCTGTAGAAAAGCTTGGTGTTGAGGTAGTTTTGGTCGGAAGAGAAGAAGCTATAAGAGCCGAGCTTGCAGAGTATGGATGTAGCGCAGATGCTATAACTGTTCATAATGCCGAGGAAGTAATAGAAACAGGGGAGGATCCTATCGCGGCAATCCGACACAAAAAGGATTCATCGATGAGGGTTGGTCTTTCTCTTCTTGCAAAAGGAGAGGGAGATGCTTTTGTAAGTGCTGGCAGTACAGGTGCGCTGATATCAGGTGCAACTTTGATTGTAAAGAGAATAAAGGGTATTCGCCGTGCGGCACTTGCGCCGATATTGCCGTCAGTAAACGGAAATTATCTGCTTATTGACTCTGGTGCAACGGCTGAGTGTACACCAAACTTTTTAAGACAGTTTGGTATAATGGGTTCTGTCTATATGAAAAAGGTAATGGGTGTTGAAAACCCAAGAGTTGGTCTTGTAAATATTGGAACAGAAGAAGAAAAAGGTACTGAAGTTATAAGACAGGCGAACAAACTTCTAAAAGAAGTGCCGATTAACTATATAGGCTATGTAGAGTCAAGAGAAGTTCCCCTCAGCGGAGCGGATGTTGTTGTCTGCGATGGATTTACAGGCAATATTATTCTTAAGTTTATGGAAGGCATGGGAAGTGCTTTTTCAAGGATGCTCAAAGGCGTATTTTTAAAAAATGCCATGAGCAAGGTTGCTGCACTGATTGTAAAGAGCGGCATCAAGGAAATAAAAGCAAGTATGGACTATACAGAGCATGGAGGTGCCCCTGTTCTTGGTGTTAGATGCCCTGTTATAAAGGCGCACGGAAGTTCAAATGCAAAGGCTTTTTACAATGCAATCAGACAGTGCAAAAAGATTGTTGATGAAAAGCTTGTTGAAGACATAACAGAGGGAATTGCAGAATACGGACTTGAGGAAGAAGCATAGTAAAATTTTTACTTTAAAGAAAATATTGTAGAAACATAATAGGTATTGACGATATGTCTGTTGTATGATATATTAGTCATAGCTAATAAATAATTTATCATTACAGGGAGGTACATTGTATGAATGAGATTATAAACAAAATTAAAGAGATTGTTGTTGACCAGCTTGGCGTTGACGAAGAAATCGTTACACCAGATGCAACATTTCTTAATGATTTAGAAGCAGACTCTCTTGATGTTGTTGAACTTATGATGGCACTTGAAGAAGAGTTTGATATTGAAATTCCCGATGAGGATGCAGAAAAGATCTCAACTGTTTCTGACCTTGCAGCTTACATAGCGGAAAGACAGTAAGAAATACGCCGAAGGACAGCTGTCCTTCGGCGATTATAATTTAGGAATGGTGAAGATATGAATATCGGGTATGAATTTAAGGATAAAAAACTTTTAAAGACAGCATTTACACATATTTCTTTTGCTAATGAAAAGGGATTGGAAAGTAACCAAAGGCTTGAATTTCTTGGAGACAGTATTCTCTCTTTTATTGTTGCAGAGTATATATATGGCGAGTTTAAAAAACTTGATGAGGGAAGACTCACCGAGGTCAGAGCGGGCGCAGTATGCGAAAAATCACTCGCTGATGCTGCGAAGAAGTTAGGACTTGGTGCTGAAATTTTGTTTGGTAAATCTGAAAATAACTGTGGTGGAGGTGACAAGCCCTCTATTCTTTGTGATACCTACGAGGCAGTTCTGGGAGCGATTTATTTAGATGGAGGAATCGAACCTGCAAGAAAATGGGTAATGGATACATTAAGCGACACAATAGATGCGGCAAAAGATATGGATTTTCGCAATTACAAATCAGATATTCAGAGTTATTATCAAAAGAGAGATAAAGGCAGCGAGGTTGTAGAGTATGCCCTCGTGGAGAAAACTGGACCTGACCACGAGCCGATTTTTAAAGTCAACGCAGTATACAAAGGTGAAGTTATCGGCACCGGAGTTGGCAAAAACCGCAAGATTGCAGAACAGGCGGCGGCAAAGCAGGCAATTGATGCTGTTGAAAAGAGATAAGATGAAAAAGTATAATATACCGATTTTTATTCCGCACGAGGGATGCCCAAACGATTGTGTCTTCTGTAATCAAAAAAAGATAACAGGAGTGCAAACAAGCGTGACAGCGGAAAAGATTAAAAGCATTATCGAAGAATATCTTGAATTTCTGCCTAAAGAAAACCGATATATTGAGGTTGCATTTTTCGGAGGTAGTTTTACAGGTCTTGATTTGAAGGTTCAGGAAGAATTTTTAAAAACGGCTTATAAGTATAAAGACAATATTGATGGTGTCAGAATGTCAACAAGACCTGATTATATAAATGATGAGGTCCTGCGTCTTGCAGAGAAATATAATGTAAGAACAATTGAACTTGGGGTGCAGTCATCGGATGACAAGGTTTTGCTATTAAATGAAAGAGGGCACACCTTTGCAGATACAATAAAGGCGTCAGAACTGATAAGAAATAGTAAAATATCTTTAGGACTTCAGATGATGATTGGAATGTATGCCTCAACGCCTGAAAAAGACATAAAGACCGCCAAGGATATGGTAAAACTTAAGCCTTCTTGTGTTCGTGTATATCCAACACTTACTCTTAGCGGTACAAAACTTGAAAAACTGTACAGGAGCGGTGATTATATTCCATATGATATGGATACAGCAATAGTTGTGACGGATAAAGTAATGACTGTTTTTGAAAATAAAGGTATAGATATCATTAGGGTTGGACTTCATTCTGACGAGAGCCTGACCGAAGAAAATAATATTATAGCAGGGCCGTATCATCCCGCCTTTCGCGAGCTTGTACTTGGTAAAAGACATAGGGATAAAATAGAAAGAGAGATTTTAAAAAATAACCTTTCAAATTGCGAATATACAGTATTTGCTCCCAAGAATAAAACCTCCGAGGTGATTGGTCACAAACGCTGCAATGCCATATATTTTAAAGAAAAATATAATATTGATTTAAGGATAAAACAAAAATAACACTCTGTAGCAATGCTACAGAGTGTTATTTTTATAATCGAACAGATATGCCCTCTTTTGATAGATATTTCTTAAGGTCGTTTATTTCAATTTCGCGGAAGTGGAAGAGCGAAGCCGCAAGGGCGGCATCTGCGCATCCGTCGGTCAATGCTTCTTTAAAGTGTTCCATAGTTCCCGCGCCACCTGAGGCGATAACAGGGATAGACACTGCTTGTGATATTGTTCTTGTCAGTTCAATATCATATCCAGATTTTGTTCCGTCACAATCCATTGATGTAAGTAATATCTCACCTGCACCAAGGCGGTCAGCGATTATCGCCCAGGTTACAGCATCAAGGCCTGTGTCAATTCTTCCACCGTTTATGTATACATTCCAGCCACTGTTATCAGCGCGGCGTTTAGCATCAATTGCAACTACAACACATTGTCTGCCAAACTTATCCGCAGCATCACTTATGAGTTTTGGGTTGCGAATAGCAGATGAGTTAATCGAGATTTTATCAGCGCCCTCAAGCAGAAGTTCGCGAAAACCCTCGACAGAACTGATTCCGCCGCCGACGGTGAATGGTATAAATACTGTCTCTGCGACCTTGCGTACCATTTCAACAACAGTGCCTCTTGATTCGTGTGTTGCAGTAATGTCCAGAAAAACAAGCTCATCTGCGCCAGCTTGGTTATAAATTTTTGCAATCTCAACGGGGTCACCTGCGTCGCGGAGGTTTAAGAAGTTTACACCCTTAACAACTCTACCACAGTTGACATCAAGACATGGAATAATTCTCTTTGCAAACATTAACTCTCACCTCCGAGGCTGATAAAATTTTTAAGTATCTTAAGTCCAACCTCGCCGCTTTTTTCTGGATGAAATTGCGTTGCATGAACATTGCCATGACTGAGTGCAACGGGCAAGGTGGTTGAATATTCACATGTTGCAGATATAATTGATTTGTCATGGGGCTTCATATAGTATGAATGAACAAAGTACACAAAGGAGCCATCGGCAATTCCGTCAAAAAGAGGAGACTCTTTAGGGAATGACAAAGAGTTCCAACCCATGTGCGGGATTTTTAGCCCATCTCTTTGAGGAATCCTTGCGTTATTGCCTTTAAATATGCTAAGACCGTCGGCTTTTGGAGATTCCTCGCTGCTTTCAAACAAAAGTTGAAGCCCAAGACAAATTCCAAGGAAAGGAGTTCCGTTTGAAACAACTTCTCTGACGCAATCGTCAAGGTTGTGAGTTTTTATATTTGACATACAGTCGCCAAAAGCACCCACACCGGGGAGAATTACATGGTCGGCGGAGAGTATAAGATTTTTATCTGATGTAATCAATGCCTCTGCTCCTGCTGCTTCGCAGGCTTTTTGAACAGATCGCAGATTTCCTGCACCATAATCAATTATTGCAAGCATCTTGCCACCCCTTTTAAGTAAAAATGTAAGTAGCTACAGTATAACCTATATTTAAGTAAAAAACAAGAGATATAGAAGAAAAACTAGAAAATCAGTTGGAGAATAATTAGATATATGATAAAATTTTATATAATAGTTATGATGATAGGCTAATAATAGTATAAATAATCAAAGATTCGCAATCTGACAGTTGCGAATCTTTGATTATTTTTGCAGAAATATTATACTTTTTTTGTATCCTGTAGGCGAAAATCCTGTAGAAGATTTAAAGGCTCTTGAAAAGTTATGAATGCTTGAAAATCCAAGCTTATCAGTTATTTCGCTTATCGAGAGTATATCATCGCGCAGAAGATTCTTTGCTTCCTCAATTTTTAAATCTGAAAAATACTGAATGGGGCTTTTGCCGGTATATTCTTTAAATAGCACGCTAAGATGCGATTTTTTAATAAAAAAGTTGTCGCATATATCGTTTAGAGTGATTTTACTGTAAATGTTGTTTTGGAGATAAACAACGATAAGATTTATAAGGTTGTTTTTATCATCGCTTCTCTTTCTTGTAACAGTGGCGAAGCTGTCGGATAGTTCGTTGCCGTTTCGTATAAGTTTTATTAAGAATTCTGTAAAGTGATACTTCATCAGTTGCGATGAGCCAAATGTCTCACGCGAAAAATCGAGGGGAGAGTTATCATAATAATCACCGCTTATTTTCCCCATTGCATTTTTAGACTCTTGTATAAGAAGTGACAAAAGTGTTTTTGATGTCTTGTCAAGAGAAAATGTTTTGTTCTCAAAAAAACTCATACACTCACTCTCGCAGGAGAAAGAAACAACAAACAAATTATTCGGGACCTCTGTATCGGATAGGTGAGTGTGAAATTCTCCCGGTTTGTGAAAAATAGCTTGTCCTTCTTTTAAAGTTGTGCTTATATCATTCGATAGATTGATAAGATTACCTTTATCAACATATACCATCTCCCAGAAGTTATGCGCTTCTGGGGCGTGCCTAAAGTATTTGCCAAATTCAAAATAGTATATGGCATTAAATCCGTTTATGCATATTTCTTCTTTTATAGGTGTCATGTTCTCCATAATATTCCCCTTTGCGGAAAAAGCGATAAATTTTGCAAAACATATGTTAAAGACAATAAAATTTAGGTGTAATATAATTAAAATACAATAAAAAATTTTGCTTGTCAAGGTCGGTAGTGGAAAATATGTTAAATATATTTTTGTTGCCGATACGACATAACACTTATAAGAATTTGTAAAATAATTAAAATTTAAAATAAAGGAGATGTAAAAATGGATTTTTTAAGTACTGTTAAAGGTAGTCTTCTTGAAGGTTTTTATCCTGAAGGCTGGGACATGGAGAAGATAGACAAATGCTGTGATATGGGCGTTAAGAGAGAGGATTTCTGGCACAAGGACTTTAATCCGATTGAGTGCGACTCTTTGGCAGAGTTTGATACTCTTATGGGACATGAAATTGCTCTTCAGATTAAAAAAGCCGGAGATGCAGGACAGAAACTTGCTATGATTCTTCCCGTTGGTCCTATGGGAATGTATAAGTGGGCTGTATACTTCCTTAAAGAGTGGAATGTAAAGTGTGATCATGTGTACACATTTAACATGGATGAGTGGTCAGATGCAGAAGGAAACACTCTTGATGCTACAAACCCTGCATCATTTGAGTATAGCATGAAGGAGGCGTTTTTCGATAAACTTGGTGAGAACACGATTCCTCCGCAGCAGAGAAACTTTGCAACAAAGGCAAATCTTCCTACATATCCTGAAAAGATAGCAAAACTTAAGGAAGAGGGCGCAAAACTTGTTCTCGTATTTGGTATCGGTAGAATGTGTCACATTGCATTCTGGGAACCACAGTTTGGTGCAGAATACGCAACAGTTGAGGAATGGAAGAGTCAGTGCTATCGCATTGGTGCAAAGCTTCATCCATTGACAATCGAGCAGAACGCAATCACAAGCTTTAAGAGCCGTTCAACTCTTGTTCCGTGCAGAGCTAACACAATTGGCCCTGGTTTGTTCTTACAGGCAGATTATATTATCGGTGGTGCTGATGGTGCTCTCGGTAGAGGAATGCAGTGGCAAGGAATGAGTTTTCTTACAACTCTTCACTATGGTCCTGATAAGCACATTACATCAACATTTATTCCGACCATGCCGGGAAGACTCTTCTACTTAAAGGAACTTGCAGGTCCTTTAACTGCAGAATGTAACTAATTAAAATAAAAAGGTTATGCAACAGGGTTGCATAACCTTTTTATTTATTGTTTTTATTAAAGTCCTTGCAGAGCATCAATCTTCTGTCGGTCGTACTTTTTCATAATCTTTTCGATTTCGCTTCTGCATTTGATTCCGCTAATTGAGTCTGCCTCAGAGAGATTACTTGCAGAAACAGCCGATGCAAATTCAAGAAGATATTTATCATCGTAATTGTTGTAAAGACCGTAGAGGCAGCCACCTGCATAGGAATCCCCGGCGCCAACGCTACCCTTTATGTAACCTTTAGGAAGGCTAAGGGACGGAACCACACAAAGAGACTTATCACTATTCATAAGGAAGCCTGCTTCTGCACAGTGGATAATCACCTTTTCTTTTACGCCGTAGTCGATGATTTTTTCCATTGTCTTAATTATGTTGTCAACATTAAGGCTGCCATCTTCATTTCTTGGTGTAAGACCTGCTGCCTTACATGATTCAATCTCGTTTAAGATAACATAATCACAGTATTTAAAGGCAGGAATAATGGTTTCAGCAAAACGATCGCTTTCGGTGCTTATTGCATCAATTGATGTTTTGATACCCTTGTCCTGTATCATTTTTAAGAGTCTTGCCATTCTTGTACCATATTCGTCGTCTGCTGAGTCAAGCATATTGAGCAAGAAAACATAACCGATATGGAAGATGCTGCACTTGAGGTTGTCTACATCAACATCGTCTATGTCAAATTCAATATTTGCACCGTCTGACAGGAAAAATGTGCGTGTGCCTGTTGTAATATCCTGCATAACATTGCTTGTTGCAGTTGGTGTAGTATCTGAAATCTTGATATTGGATGTATCAACACCATGCTTGTTCATTTCAGATATAAGAAACTTTCCGTGTTCATCGTTGCCTACCTTACCGATTGCAGAAACGAAAAGTTCAGGGTCAATTTTTGCAATAGTAATACCGGTGTTTGGAACACATCCGCCCACAGCGTTAACGCTGCTAAGTACATTCGAGAACATACTTACCTCCGGGAATTTATCGACTGCATTTACAATGTCTGCAACAATGTATCCGGCAATAGCGATGCCGTTCGTATCTTCTTTAAAGAGAAAATCAATAGAAACATCAAAAACCTTTGCAAGAGCAGGCAACTGTGTAATTTCCGGATAACCATATCCTGTTTCCCATTTGCTTATTGTCTTGGCACTTACACTAAGGCGCTCTGCAAGTTCAGATTGAGTCATACCTTTTTTCTTGCGTAAAGACATAAGGGTTTCCCCAAAAATCTTACTGTTCATAAAATCACCTCATTCTAATTTTAATATATTTCAGTCAACAAGTAAACCTACTTTTTGTAAACAGTTAAAAAATTTTGTATCTACGATTCGCAGACAATGGATAAACACATATTTTATAAATATTCATCAAATAATTTGGTTTCTATAAATTGACTATTTATACCTTTTGTGCTATAGTTTTAAATGGGAGTAGATATGTAGTTGTAGGAGTCGGTAAAAATGGATTTTTCATATTTAAAGGAGATGCTTGACGGGCTTATTGCCGAAGGAAGCACCCCAAGCGTAGATTGCTCTGTATATAAAGAACACGAGGAAATCTTTAGATATAATTCGGGTTTTAAAGATATTGAGAGTAACACAAAAATCAAGGGTGATGAGTTGTATATTATTTTTTCAATGACAAAGATGCTCACTTGTACTTGTGCGCTTCAGCTTCTTGAAAAAGGTGCGTTTTCTATGGATGACCCTCTATATAAGTATATTCCTGAGTTTTCAAGGATGAAAATATCAGACGAGGAATATGATGCTTTATGTAGTGGTATTGTTGAAACAGGTAAAATAATGGGAGGCGTAGCTAGGGCAACCCATACAGGATATGCAGAAAACCATATTACCATAAGACACCTGTTTACTATGACGGCAGGACTTGATTATAACTTAAAGGCAGAGGGAATATTAAAGTCAATAAATCAAGGTAGAACATCGACTATTGAAATTATAAGAGCCTTGTCAGATACCGTGCTTGGGTTTGAACCCGGCACAAGATACAGATATAGTCTGTGCCATGATGTACTTGGCGCCTTGATTGAGATTTGGTCAGGGATGCGTTTTAGTGATTATATGAGAGAGAATGTCTTTGAGCCACTTGGAATGAAGGATACATTTTTCACAGTACCAAAGGATGAAGATAAATTAGCGAGGTTTGCGTCGATTTACATATATAACGGCGCAGGAAAATTTAATAAAGTTCAGCAAAGATGCGCATACAATCTTACTGATGACTACGAAAGTGGTGGAGCGGGTCTTGTATCTACTACAGATGATTATGCGCTGTTTCTTGATGCGCTTGCAAATGGTGGCGTTGGTAAATCAGGAAACAGGATACTATTGCAGGATACAATAGAGCTTATGAGGACGAATCAACTCAAAGACAGACAGCGTGAGGATTTTGAGAAAGAGAGACCTGGCTATGGATATGGATTTGGGGTCAGAGTGCACATGCAACCTGAGAAAAGTAGTGGATTAAGTCCTGTTGGCGAATTTGGATGGGGTGGTGCTGCAGGCGGATATTCATTAGTAGACCCACAAAACAAGGTTTCGATGACATATTTTCAGCATATGTTTGGTTGGGATATGACTCTTCAAGGCAGATTGAGAGATGCGCTTTACAGGTCATTGGCAGAATAAATTGCGTTGTATAAATCGAGCGTAACTTTTATATAGTATGCAATAATGCCAGATTATAGGGAATAATGAACTCCTGGAACCTGTTAAAATGAGATTTAAATGAGATATTCTCTGTTGCAGCAAAAATATACAGGGGGATTTAATATGGATGTTGTTAGATATAGTCTTTGGGATGATGTTCCGGGAAGTAAGAGTTATGAGCCGTGGATTGAACATTATATCCCCTATAAGACGATATGCGATTCAGCTTTGGTTATACTGCCTGGAAGTGCGTATTCAAAAGACCCTTCATTGTCAAAGCATGAAGGCGCGAGGGTTGCAGAATATTATTGCAAAAAGGGGATAAATGTATTTTGTCTGAGATACAGAGTTAAGCCGGATTATTTTCCGATACCAATTCTTGATGGAAGAAGAGCAATAAGGTATATAAGATTCCATTGTGGTAAGTTTGGGATAAATAAGAGTAAAATTGCTGCTATGGGCTTTTCCTCGGGAGGACACTTGACGGCTTCGTTGTTTTCTTATATAGACAAGATTGATTATGAGGGCATTGATGATATTGATAGAGAGGATTTTATTCCAAATTATCAGATTCTGTGCTATCCTGTTATTGGTTTAAACAGGGATAATGAGTATATTCATAATGCTTCGCCTGAGAACTTACTTGGTGATATGTATGATAAATATAAAAATGTATTAAGTCTGGAATATTCTATGGTTGATAAGATTGCACCAACATTTATCTGGCATAATTTTGATGATGCAAGAGTAAGTGTTATTAACTCATTAAAATACGCCGAAACCCTAAAGAGCAAGGGTGCGTCGGTTGAGATGCATATCTTTCCTGACGGTGGTCATGGGATAGGGCTTCCTGTGGAGGATAATAGGGTAATGAGTTATGACAAGCAGTGGATATACCTTCTTGATAATTGGCTTAATTATCAGGGGTTTATTGAAAAATAGTATTATTAAAACTTTAAACGAAGTTTATTTTTTCAAATTTGATAGTCATGATTTGAAAGAGGAGATATAATGTTTGATTTTAAAGGTAAAGTTGCAGTTGTAACCGGTGGTGCTCGTGGTATTGGTAAGTGTATTTCTGATGAATTTAAAAAGTATGGCGCAACTGTATGTGTAATTGATCTTATAGAAAATGAATATTTTAAAGGTGATCTTGCAGATAAAGCCACCCTTGAGGACTTTGCAAAAAAAGTTATTAAAGACAACAAAAAGGTCGATTTTCTTATTAATAATGCGGCGCCAAAAAAGTGTGGAGTAACTGATGGCAGCTATGAAGATTTTGAATACGCGCTTAAAGTCGGTGTAACAGCACCCTTTTATTTGTCAAAGCTTTTTGCTCCATATTTCACAAAAGGGGCATGTGTGGTAAATATATCATCATCCCGTGACAGAATGAGCCAACCGCAGACAGAGGGATATACAGCGGCAAAGGGTGGAATCGCTGCGCTTACCCATGCACTTGCCGTAAGTTTTTCAGGGGCGGTAAGAGTAAACTCTATCTCTCCGGGATGGATAGATACGAGTTACAGACAATACGAAGGCCCTGATGCCATTCAGCATCCTGTGGGAAGAGTGGGTAATCCAACTGATATTGCAAATATGGTCATGTATTTGTGTTCGGATATGTCTGGATTTATTACAGGAGAAAATATATGCATAGATGGCGGAATGACAAAGAATATGATTTATCACGGAGATTTAGGCTGGTCTCTTGAACTGATATAATATGATATAATTTGTGTATGGAAAGTAAATTTTAGATTGAAAGGAAGATTGCTATGAAAATACTTTTTATGGGTACGCCGGAATTTGCAGTACCATGCCTTGATATACTTATAAAAGATGGACATAGTATTTGTGGTGTTGTAACTCAACCTGACAAACCCAAGGGGAGAGGACATAAAATGATGCCTCCGCCTGTTAAGGTGTGTGCTCAGGAAAATAACATTCCTGTTTTTCAGCCGGAGACTCTTAAAGGAGAGGCTTTTTTGCAGGAACTCAAGCAACTTAATCCTGAGCTCGTTGTTGTTGTAGCCTACGGCAAAATATTGCCGGAATATTTTTTAAACTATCCCAAGCATGGATGTATAAATGTTCATGGTTCACTATTGCCAAAATACAGAGGTGCTGCGCCAATACAATGGAGTATCATAAACGGTGAGAGTGAGACAGGTATTACAACAATGTATATGGAAAAGGGCCTGGATACTGGTGATATGATTTTAAAATCATCAACACATATATCACCAGATGATACTTATGGTACACTTCATGATAGATTGTCAGAAATTGGCGCACAGTTGATTTCAAAAACCGTTGCAGCAGTTGAAGATGGTAGTATAACAAGAGAAAAACAAAATGATGAATTATCTTCTTACGCACCTATGATTTCTAAAGATACGGGGCATATTAACTGGAGTGAACCGTCTGATAAAATCTTAAATCTTATTCGTGGACTAAATCCGTTTCCTGCGTGTTATACGATGTATGGCGACGAGGTTTTAAAGATTTATCATGCAAAAAAGGGTAGCTACAAGGAAGGGATATGCGGGGAATTTTCGATTTTAGATAAATGTTTTGAGATTATGTGCGGAGACGGATGCACAATACTTGTTGACGAGATACAGTTTAAAGGCGGAAAGCGTATGTCGGTTTCGGGATATCTTAATGGACATAGCGTTGATGAGAGTATTGTATTAAAATAACAGAGAGGATGGATTTATATGTTTTTCCCATTTTTTTATGATTCATCATGGATAATATTGTTGCCTGCAATTATTTTGTCCATGTGGGCACAAGCAAAGGTTAATTCAACATTTAAAAAATATTCAAAGGTATACAACAGATCAGGATACACAGGTGCAGATGCGGCACGAAAAATTCTTGATATGAATGGGCTTCAATCTGTAAGTATTGAGCGTATAGCGGGGGACTTGACCGATCATTTTGATCCAAAGGCCAATGTTATAAGATTGTCTGACGCAACACACAGCAGTACATCTGTCGGTGCAATAGGCGTAGCTGCGCACGAGGTGGGGCACGCTATTCAGCATGCAACAGGGTATTCGCCAATTCGTGTAAGAAATGCAATTGTTCCGGCGGTTAATCTTTGCAATATGATGTCGATGCCACTTTTGATAATAGGACTTATTTTATCTGCTACATCACTTGTAGAGGTAGGAATAGTACTATTTTCAGCAACCGTATTATTTCAGCTTATAACATTGCCTGTTGAGTTTAATGCAAGCAGACGCGCGCTTGCGACACTTGAGAGTCAGAATATGTTATCATCTGAAGAAATTGATGGTGCATCAAAAGTTCTAAAAGCTGCGGCAATGACATATGTTGCGGCGGCTGTAAGTTCGATATTGAGTTTACTCAGACTAATAATTGTCTTTGGCGGGAACAGGAGAGATTAAATTGGGAGTAAATCCAAGAGAGGCGGCGATGTACGCCCTTTATAAAATTGAATACGAGGGCGCATATTCTACAAAGGCAATCTTTGATACCTCAAATGATTTAGATACAAGGGATAAGGCGTTTGTGAATGAGCTTGTAATGGGAGTGCTCAAAAATAAGCTAAGAATTGACTATGTAATACAGTCATTTTCTAAAATTAAATTAAAAAAAATCAGTCCTAAAGTACTTCAAATTTTAAGATGTGGAGTATACCAATTACTATGTATGGATAAGGTGCCTGTGTCTGCTGCGTGTAATGAGGCGGTAAAACTTGCAACCAAACACGCCCATAGCGCCGCAAAAGGGTTTGTAAATGGAGTGCTGCGAAGTATATCGCGAAACCTTGACTCCATACCTGTGCCGGATAGAGCGGATATATGTGAGTTTATGTCTGTAACCTACTCTTGCCCAAGATGGCTTGTAGAAAAACTGTATACCCAATTTGGAGAAAATATATGTGAAGAAATTTTGAAAGACAGTCTTTTGCCGCATTTGTCGATGATAAGGGTAAACACTACAAAAATAAGCGAGGATGAACTTATAGATGTTTTAGCCACTGAAGGCATAGATGCAGTAAAGACAGATGAAAAAAATTGTCTTATTATAAAAGGTGCTATTGATATAAATGCGTCAAAAGCATACGCAGATGGATATTATACATTGCAAAATATAAATTCATTTAGGGCGTCACTTGCCCTTGCGCCAAAAAGTGGAGAGACGGTTATAGATGTATGCTCTGCTCCTGGAGGAAAGACTACGCATATAGCTGAACTTATGAATGATGCGGGCAGAGTGATTGCTTTTGATGTACACGAACACAAGATTGCTCTTATTGAAAATGCAGCACGTCGCCTCGGTCTTGGGTGTATCGAGGCGTACATACATGATTCTCAGAAACCCAAAGAAGAATTTGTTTGTACTGCGGACAGAGTTTTAGCAGATGTACCGTGTTCGGGTATAGGGGTTATGCATAAGAAACCAGATATTAAGTGGAATAGAACCAAAGAAGATATAGACGCACTTACCCTAGTGCAGAGAGAAATACTTAACTCTGCAGCAATGTATGTAAAGAGTGGCGGTACGATAGTATATTCCACATGCACCATACTTAAAGAGGAAAATAGTGATATAACAGATGAGTTTGTAAAAACACATACAGATTTTGAGAAGAAGAGTGAGAAACTCTACCTTGCGCACGAGACAGGAGGTAGTGGGTTTTATATCTGTATACTTATGAAGAAATAAGGAAGCATTATTATGAAGATAAATTTAAAGGATTACACAATTTCAGAGCTTGAGGACATACTTGTAGGTTTTGGTGAGGCAAAATTTCGTGCAAAACAGATTTTTAAGTGGATTTATGATGGAGCAGAGTGTTTTGACGATATGAATAATATTCCCAAATTACTCAGGGAAAAGCTTGATGAAAAATATTGTGTAAATAATTTAAAAATCAGAGAAAAATTTGTTTCAAATATTGACGAAACAAGGAGATATCTGTTACAATTAGATGATGGGAATTTTATAGAGTCAGTGTTGATGAAATACCATCATGGATACACAATTTGTGTATCCTCTCAGGTTGGATGCGCTATGGGATGTTCTTTTTGTGCATCAACCAGAGGAGGAAAGGTTAGAAACCTAACAGCCGGTGAAATTATTGGGCAGGTTATGACAGTCCAGAAGGATCTTGGCGAGAGAATTTCAAACATTGTTATGATGGGCATAGGAGAGCCTCTTGACAACTTTGAAAATGTGTTGCGATTTTTAGAAAATGTTAATAGTCCGCTTGGACTTAACATTGGTCATAGGCATATTTCGCTTTCTACATGTGGTCTTGTGGATAAGATAAAAGAACTTGCCGATAAAGAATTGCAGATAACATTATCTGTGTCTTTGCATGCAACTAATGACATAAAAAGATCTGAAATTATGCCTGTAAACAGGAAATATAACATAAAAAAGTTAATGGATGCGTGCAGGTACTATATAGAAAAGACAAATCGCAGGATTTCCTTTGAGTATACGCTAATCAGCGATGTAAATGATACTATATCTGAGGCAAATGAACTATTAAAACTGATTTCGGGTATGCTTTGTCATGTAAACTTGATTCCTGTTAATGAGATTAAGGAGACGGGTTATGTGTCATCGAGCAGAGCTTCTGTGGAGAAATTCAGAGAAGTTTTGGAAAAAGGTGGAGTCTCTGCAACAATAAGACGGGAGATGGGGGCAGATATAAATGCTGCCTGTGGACAACTTAGGGTATCCAGGATGAATGGTGACTAAAAAAATTGTATTTTTAAAATACAGGAGGTGGTATAGTGATAGAAACATTTGGTGCAAGTGATGTCGGATGCGCAAGAGAACTTAACGAAGATTGTTTTTGTATCTGTGTGCCCGATGAAAGTAGAGAAAAGGGATTTTTTCTGATTGCAGACGGAATGGGAGGTCACAATGCCGGTGAGGTCGCAAGTCAGAGAGCGGCGACATATATTGCTGAAAAATTGCAGAAAAAGATAGGTAAACTATCAGCGGATGAAACCCCTGCAATTTTGCGAAATGCAATAAAAGATGCTAACGACAGCATATACAAAAAATCCCTACAGAGCAGTGCTCATAGTGGAATGGGAACAACTGTTGTAGCGGCAATTGTAAACAATGGTGGCATATGTATAGCAAATGTTGGTGACAGTCGTGCGTATTTAGTACACAATGGTAGTCTTGAACAGTTGACAGTTGATCATTCCGTTGTGGCAGAGCTTGTCATGAGCGGAACAATAACCAAAGAAGAAGCAAGATCTCATCCACAGAAAAATATTATTACCAGGGCAGTTGGTACAGATGCGGGGGTAGTAACGGATATTTTTACATCTGTATATTCCAAAGGTGATGTATTGCTGCTTTGTAGCGACGGTCTATGTTCGATGCTAAGAGATGATGAAATTTTTGAAATTATAAACAGTTGTGAAAATTCGGAAGATACGGTCTGCAAGTTGATAGATGCCGCAAAAAATAGTGGTGGACTAGACAATATAACCGTTATATGTATCCGTTTTATATAGGAGGGGAATGTTATGGATTTAATTGGAAAAATGATTGCAGGTCGTTATGAAATATTAGAAGAAGTAGGAAAGGGCGGAATGGCACATGTTTATAAAGCCAGATGCCATCTTCTTGACAGATATGTTGCAGTAAAGGTATTAAAAGAAGAACTTAAAGATGATAAAGAGTTTGTGCATAGATTCAATACTGAGGCGCAAGCTGCGGCGAGAATTTCAAATCCACATGTTGTATCTATATACGATGTTGGAATTGAAAACGGGCTTTACTATATAGTTATGGAATATGTAGAGGGTATAACCCTTAAAGAGTATATAGCTGAAAAACATGTGCTTCAGTGGCGTCAGGCGGCTGATTTTGCAGCCCAGATTTGCGAGGGCCTCTCTGATGCGCATAGAAAATCTGTGATTCATAGAGACATAAAACCACAAAACATAATTATAACAGAAGACGGGGTACTTAAGGTTACTGATTTTGGTATTGCAAGGGCAACCACACAGGCTACTACAACTACTGCAAATTCAACAATTGGTACAGTTCATTATCTCTCTCCCGAGCAAGCAAGAGGCGGATACACAAACGAAAGAACAGATATATACTCGCTTGGCGTGGTGCTTTATGAGATGCTTACAGGCAGAGTACCTTTTGATGACAACACTGCTGTTACAATTGCTATTAAACATATTCAGGAAAAACCTATTCTGCCCAGAATACTTAATAACAGTATCCCTGAATCAATGGAATATATTGTTATGAAGGCAATGAATAAAGAGCAGTCACAAAGGTATGAAAGTGCAGGGGCGTTTTTAAAAGACCTCAGAACAGTCATAAAAAATCCAAGCATAAAGCTTGATTTTGATATTCCTGATTTTGTTACTGACGATGATGATATTGGAGTTACAAAAAAGCGTACAGCGATAGATGACAAGACAATAGAAAAATATAACGAAAGAAATAGCAAGAGTAAGTTAGAATATGATGAATATGCAAAAAGACTTGATGAAGAAATGGAGGAGAGCAGACTGAGAAAGATAGACAGACAAAAAGCAATCAGAGAACAAAAGAAGAAAGAACGCAAAATTACTATTGCGGCAGTCGGTGCGGCAATTGCTGTTATTATGTTGATGTATTTTGCTTTCTCCGGTATTATAAGCACTATTTTTGGCTCAAGTGAGAAGATTGAAATTCCAAATGTAATAGAAATGAAGCTTGAGGATGCTCAAAAGCAGTATAAAAAAGATGGCTTTAGCATTGTTAAACAATCGGAAAAGCTTAGTGATAAAGAAGAAGGAGTTATTCTTGAACAAGATCCTCCATCAGGCACAGATGTAACAAAACGCAGTGATATTGTAATCAGAGTTGTTGTAAGTTCTGGGAACAAGACAAAGCGTGTTGGTAACTATACTGCTATGAAGGTTGATGAGGCGCGTCGTCTGATTGAAGAGGATGGCTTTAAGGTTAACATTGTAGAAAAAGAGAGTAGTTCTGAAGAAAAGGATATGGTTATAACCCAGGATCCCGCAGCAGATACAGAAATTTCAGAGGGCGGTCTTGTTACAATTTATGTAAGCAAGGGTGACGGAAGAGATGATAAAACTCCGGTTGATGAGCCATCAAATAATGATGAACCGCAGACAAACAATCAGGAGCAGAGCCCGGCTGTGTCTGACGGAACAAATAATGAAGGCGGAAACAATGATTCAGGCACATCTACCACTCTGGATGGCAATCAGCCTGCCGGCGGAGCTTTAGAAGAGTAATATATGCATATAAAAGATAATCTTAGCATTGATGGAATAATAACAAAAGGAATCGGCGGCTTCTACTATGTAGACACCGCCGATGGGCGTTATGAGTGCAGGGCAAGAGGTAGCTTTCGCAAAGCAGGGATAACTCCGCTCGTTGGTGATAAAGTAGCAATTGTTGCAGACACGGTGTCAAAAACAGGTGCGGTTGATAAAATATATGAAAGAAAAAATACCTTGTTAAGACCGCCTGTTGCAAATGTTACACAGATGGCGGTCGTTCTTGCAACTGCAAACCCGAAGCCAAATCTGTATATGATTGATAAACTTCTAGCATCTGCAGAATTGTGTGAAATTGAAATTATAATATGCGTAAACAAAACCGACTTAGATGATGGTGCCGAGATTTGTGATATATACAATAAGGTAGGTTTTTGCACGATTCCCCTCAGCGCGAAAAACAATGAGAATGTTGATATTCTCAAAAATAAACTACGCAATAACATTACTGTTTTTGCGGGAAATTCAGGTGTTGGTAAGTCAAGCCTTTTAAACAGTATTACAGGAAGCGAAAATTTTGAAACCGGAGAAGTTAGCGAGAAGGTAGAACGCGGGAAGCATACAACGCGCCATAGTGAGCTTGTCTTGCTTGATAATGGTGGATATATAATTGATACTCCTGGGTTTGGTACGCTTGATTTTTCGCTTTTAGATCCCGAAAATTGTGCTGAACTCTTCCGTGAATTTGCAGAATTTTCGGATCTTTGTGAGTTTAGAGATTGTCATCATACTGTTGAAAAGGGGTGTTCTGTTTTAGAGGCTGTAGAGGATGGCAGAATATCAAGAACTCGTCATGAGAGTTATATCAGAATTTTAGAGGAGATTAGAAATTCTCAAAAAAGATAAAATGTGTGGAGGGCATCATGAGAGATATTATAATTGCGCCGTCTCTTCTGGCGGCAGATGCTGCAAAACTTGCAGAAGAAGTAAATAAAGTAGAAAAAGCAGGAGCGCAGTGGTTGCACCTTGACATAATGGATGGCCATTTTGTACCAAACCTTAGTTATTCAGCGCAGATTGTTAAGGCTCTTCGTCCACATTCAGACATGTTTTTTGATGTACATTTAATGATAACTGATCCCGAAAAATATATAGATGATTTTATAGATGCAGGAGCAGATATGATAACTGTTCACTATGAAGCTATACAAAGTGACGAAAAGCTTATAGAAATAGCAGAGAAACTACATAAGATAGGCGTAAAAGCCGGAATCACTGTAAAGCCAAAAACACCAGTTGAACTTACTGAAAAAATTCTTGGCTACTTCGATATGGTGCTTATTATGACAGTCGAACCAGGCTTTGGAGGTCAGTCATATATTGAAGAAATGAATTCTAAAATCAGATGGGTTGCTGAAATTGCGTCATCTAAGTATCCAAACCTTGACATAGAGGTTGACGGTGGCGTTGGCACAAAAACAATTCATATGGCGGCAGAGGCAGGCGCCAATGTGTTTGTTGCGGGTTCTGCTGTGTTCGGTGCGCATGACTCATCTGAGGCAGTTGTGGAACTTACTAAAATTGCAAAAGCAGCAAAAGGCATAAATTAAGAGGTTGAAAAATGGATAAGGCAACAATTTTTTGTAATGGTGTCATTAAAGATTATGACTATCTTAGGCAAAGAGACTTTAGCGATTATATGATTATATGTGCAGATGGTGGACTCAAACACGCGAAAGAACTCTCTCTTATGCCTGATGTCATTATAGGTGACAACGATTCGTGGCCACTAGAATACCCAGAAGCAGAAAATGTTATAAAATGTCCGAAGGAAAAGGATTATACAGATACCAAGCGATGCATCGACTATGCAATTGAGTGTGGAATAAAGGAAATAGAGATACTCGGAGGACTTGGTGGGAGATGCGACCACGAGTTTTCTCATTATTGCCTGTTGGCATATGGGTTAAGCCGAGGGGTGCAAATTAAAATCACCGATAAGAATAATGAAATTATGATGGCAGATAAGCCGTTTGTCCTTGAAAAAACTGACAAAAAATATGTATCTTTTTTTGCTTTTGGTGGAAATGTCGAAGGGTTCTCGGTGTATGGTTTAAAATATGAAGCAGTCAACATGAGTCTTGATTGTGATATGATTTACGCAACAAGTAATGAATTTATTGATGCACCTTTTGCAAGAATAGATTTTAAAAAAGGAAGACTTATCGTTATGATGTGTAATGATATGAAGTAAACGGAGAGTGAGAGAAGTGAAAAGATTACATAGATTGAGTGCTCTTGCGCTGATATTTGCAGTTGCAGTGTTGTTTTCCGGTTGTGTGGGAATATGTGCAGATGCGCAATCAGATTTTGAAAAGATTATGAATACGTTTAAAACTGCAGACAGAGAAAAAATAGACGAGGTCTACAATTTATCAGAGGTATTAGGATTTCTTGAAGGTGTAAATGGAGAAGATTTTTCGGATGCGCTTATATCTACTCTTTCAAAAATGGAATATAAGGTTAACTCTGCAACCAAAGTTGGTACTAATATTGTAAAACTTAATGTTGATATTACAACAGTTGACTATTCTGAAATTGTTAATAATTTTATAGAGAATATTATTGAACTGACTCAAAGTAATGATTATAAGGCTATGATTTCGTCAATGGAAGAAGAAGTGTATGAAAAACAGATTATAGGGCAGATGGTTAACGCTATAAATGAGTGCGGAGACGGTAAGGTAACAAAAACAGTTGATGTAACAATGACAAAGAGCGGCAACAAGTGGAAGATAGGAGGCAACTCAGAAGAGTTCCTAGGTGCCTTGTTCGAAAATATAAGCTCGGCTGTAAGTTCGTTTATGTAATTTTTGAGAATAATACAAACACCCCTTGAATATTTTTTTATTAAGGGGTGTTTTTTATGTTACATACAATAAATTTAAGAAAACTCATATCAAGTATTTTAATTCCTGTTGCGGTTGGGCTTCTGGGATGGATATTTACAAGACACTCGATGGATATTTATAATCGTATAGTCTCGCCGCCGCTTAGTCCTCCAGGAATTTTGTTTCCAATTGTATGGAGTATTTTGTATGTGTTGATGGGAATATCATTGTATATTGTAAGAGAGAGCAATGCGGGTTTTAATGATAAAAATATTAGTTATCGGTTTTTTACTTTGCAGCTGATATTTAATTTATTGTGGACAATTGTATTTTTTAATCTTGAGTGGTATCTGTTTGCAGCAATATGGCTTGTTTTGTTGATTGTGTTGATTGCACTTAACATGTTTTATTTTGGTAAGGTCAGCTCTCTTGCGGCGCTGCTGCTTGTGCCATACCTTTTGTGGTGTGCATTTGCACTCTATTTGAACATTGGTATAGTAATACTTAATTAGTCTGAACAAGATCAAAAAACTCTTTGACAAAAAAGCTATTGTGTAATATAATTACAACTAACACAAACGATTATTTGGAGGCAGACATAATGAAGAGGACAAAACTCGCAGACAGAATTTTGCCGTTATACACCAAGGGCGAAGAAATATTTAACATGGTATCTCATATTGTGGGTGGAGCGATGGGAATTATTGCTATTGTTTTATGCAGTGTTTTTGCGGCGCTTCACGGTAATGTATATGGAGTAATATCAGGTGTTATATTTGGCTCAACAATGCTTATTTTATATGCTATGTCAAGTATATATCACGGTTTAAGACCCGATTTAACTGCAAAAAAAGTCTTTCAGGTTATAGACCATTGTTCGATATACATATTGATTGCAGGTACTTACACGCCTATTGCACTTTGTACAATAAGAGAGTACAGCGCGGCAGAGGGGTGGGTTGTATTTGGTATTATCTGGGCGGCTGCATTGCTTGGAATTGTACTTAATTCTGTTGACTTAAAAAAATATAAAATATTCTCAATGGTATGCTACCTTTTTATGGGGTGGTGCATAATAGTACGAATAAACTTGATTATTTCATTGCTTGGATGGGACGCGTTTTTTGTGCTTTTATCAGGTGGACTTTCTTATACCATTGGTGCGGTATTTTATGGAGTTGGCGGAAAAAAGAAGTGGATGCATTCAGTTTTTCATCTGTTTTGTGTCATAGGAAGTGTCTTACATTTTCTTTTTATACTGTTATATGTGATGTAGTTTAAGCGGGTGGCAATCCAGCCACCTGCTTTCTTTTTTAATACTTGTCATAAAGACATATTATCCCTCATAGAATGTATTAAAATAACGGACGCACAGATTGTGCAAACCACAAAGTACAAAAATGGGGGAATATAGATGGTTAAGTACGATGTATACCGTGATATAGCGGAGAGAACCCAAGGAGATGTATATATAGGGGTTGTTGGACCTGTTAGGACAGGAAAATCCACATTTATAAAAAAATTTATGGAGTTACTTGTTTTGCCCAATATTGACAATGAACATAAAAGACAGAGGGCGAAGGATGAACTTCCTCAAAGTGCGGGCGGAAGGACAATAATGACAACCGAGCCAAAGTTTATTCCAAATGAGGCAGTTGAAGTGAGTTTGTCCGATTCGGTTGCGTTTAATGTAAGAATGATTGATTGTGTCGGCTATATTGTAAATGGTGCTCTTGGACATATAGAGGATGAAATTCCCAGAATGGTAGTAAGCCCTTGGTCAGAAGAACCTATCCCTTTTGAAACAGCAGCTGAAATTGGTACCCAAAAGGTTATATCAGAACATTCAACAGTTGGTATAGTAATTACAACAGATGGAAGCATAACCGAGATAGAACGCGAAGATTACGAACATGCAGAGGAGCGGGTTATTTCAGAACTTCAGGCAATAAATAAGCCGTTTGTTGTTATACTTAATTCTTCAGCCCCTGAATCAGAGAGAGCAATAAGATGTAAGCAACATCTTGAAGAAAAATATGGCGTTATGGTTATACCAATAAACTGTATGGCGCTTACCAAATCGGATGTTGACAGCATAATGCAAAGTATACTTTATGAGTTTCCTGTATGTGAGGTTGGTTTTTATATTCCTGAGTGGATATCATCCCTTGATGATGGATGCAAACTTAAAGAGGATGTGAACAACGCTGTCTTTGAGAGCTTTGGAAACGCAATGAAGATATCCGATATATTTGGATTACCCGAAAAGTTGATGCAGTATGACTTTATCGATGGAGCAAATATTAATATGATTTCTCCCGGAAGAGGAATAGCGCAAGTAAATGTGTCGGTTAACGAAGACCTGTTTTACGATATGGTTGAAGATAAGACGGGATTTTCTGTCAAGGATAAGGGCAATCTTCTTGCATTACTTCATGAACTTGCAATAATCAAGAAAAGATATGAAAAATTTGCGCCTGCACTTGAGCAGGTAGAGAGGCTGGGATACGGTATTGTTTCGCCAAGTCTTGATGAGTTGACACTTGAAGAACCCGAGATTGTCAAACAGGGCAGTCGCTTTGGTGTGCGCCTTAAGGCAAGTGCACCATCAATACATATGATAAGAGCGGATATAGAAACCGAAGTTTCGCCTATTGTTGGAACAGAGAGACAGTCAGAGGAGCTTGTGCATTATTTGCTAAATGAATTTGAGAGTGACCCTAAAAAGATATGGGAGTCTAACATTTTTGGTAAGTCACTTCACGAGCTGGTAAATGAAGGGCTTCATAATAAATTATATCGTATGCCCGAAGATGCAAGGCTTAAAATTCAGGAAACTCTGCAAAAAATTATTAACGAGGGCAGCGGCGGCCTGATTTGTATAATACTTTAACAAAAAACTCATTGTCCGTTAGGACAATGAGTTTTTTGTTGGGCTTATTGTGATTAAAAAGCATGCAAGAGTCCTACTTTATTTAAACAAGGCTTATCATACAGGGTATGTTAAGTCAATAACTTATCCAAATGGCTTGAAAACAACCTATAATTATGCTATAATGATTTCATTAAAAATGAAATCATTAACTAAGTTTGCCTATGGCAAGTGAAGTTATCTTCGATAGTGAAGTTTAACAAGTTAAGTGAAGTTTCGCCTTACGGCGAAGTGGCGAACTTAACTTCACTTTTGCGATAGCAAAAACTTCACTGTCTTAGTAACTTCACTTTGAACTTTTAGTTCAAAACTTCACCAAATAAGCAAGGAGAACAGATTTATGAAAGACTCAGAACTTCGCACAAGAGCAAAAGAAATTGCACTAAAAATTATATCAGTTTGCGATGCTATTGATTCGAAGAAAGGTAGAGGTGTTTTGATAAACCAAATCATTCGAAGTTCAACATCGATTGGTGCAAATATACACGAAGCAAATTACGCAGCAAGTAAGGCAGATTTTATAAACAAGTTTCATATTGCTTTGAAAGAATGTGTAGAAACTGAGTATTGGATTGAAATGCTTGTTGGCTCAAACTGCATAACAGAAACAGTTTCGAAGGAACTATTGAATGAATGCGGTGTTATCAGGCGGATGCTTGTAAAGTCAGTAAATACTGCAAAAGAAAATCAAAGCAATGGTGATTAAATGAAAAAGAAAATAAACTTGTATATTTGTCAAAATAATT
>JAZLDW010000022.1:0-4756 GCA_045614945.1 Clostridia bacterium
CCTTGTTGGTATTATTGGATTGAGTAAAGTTATAAAAACGATGACAGCAGAGCACTTTAACAAATATAAAATTTCAGATTAAACTTAGTTTACATAATTATAAATAAAATATATATGCATCTGTTTTGTACTTGAAAGACAAAGTTAAAGACCATCCGTAAGGGTGGTCTTTAACTTTGTTTTTTAGATAACTTTGAACCAACGAGCCTGCGAGCCGCTTGCGGACGCAGGGGACCGAGCAGCGACCGCGTCCAGTGGACGAAGAAGGGAGCGCGGAGGTGGTGCCGCAACACAATGAAATAAGCCGCTTGACGGCGTAATTGAATTGATGTTGCAAACGGAAGTGGTTCGAGTTAGGCTGGAGGAGCCACCAAAACAGAACGATTTAGATGACAATCTAGGTTGTTCTGTTTTTTATTTTAAGAACAAATCAAATAATGAATTCATGCAAATTATTGACAATTAAAAAATAATATGATACAATATCAGCACACGATGTGCTGTATTGGAGGTTTTTTATGGCTCGTATTGCTGACAAGCTGATTTATGATGCAGTGTCCGAACAAATTATAGACGCTACAGAGGAATTAACTGTCTCTGAAGGAACGCATAATATCAATGTGCGTAAAATTTTAAAATATCTTGGAATTACAAACCGTGTTTTTTACAATCGTTTTCGTAATATCGAAGAAGTACTTGATATTATTTCAGAACGCTCCATATTAAAAGTCAGAGAAAGTTTGAACTTTCACTTTATTGAAGAAAAGGATTTTTTTGAGCAGATAATGGATGAAGTTGAAAAAACACTTATAATTTCTTATGAAACAAGAAAGAATTTTGCACATTATGTTTTTGAAAATGATTCGGTTACTGACGGCAATTATCAATGGTGGGTAGAAGAAATCAAAAAAATACTTAATTATGCCATTAATAAAGAATATATAAAAAAAGTTGACACTGATAAGACGAGTTATGCCATATGGTGTTTTATTCGAGGTTTTAATACTGATGCCATTGGCAGAAAACTTTCTCTTGAGGAAGCATTAGAACGATACAGATATGGATTTAAATTTATTTTAGACGGATTGAAAAGTTAATACAATTTTTTTAACAGAGTTTATCTCTGTTAAAAAATATACAGCACACTGTGTGCTAGAAAGCTGTAAAAATTTTATATTAAGAGAATAGAATGGAAGGTAAGAATGAATTTTTTCAAATCAGCATATTGCCGCACATTTCAGGTGGCATTCAGAATGGCTCTGCCGGTACTTCCATATAGAGAACCGGAAATTATAAATTCTTGTACAGAACTTGGCAAGGTATTAAAGAAAGAAAATGCACAATCTGTACTTGTTGTTACAGACAAGGGTATTGTTAATAACGGATTATTAAATCCGGTTGAAGATGAATTAAAGCTATGTAATATTCCATATGTTGTTTATGACGATACACTTCCTAATCCAACTGTTATAAATGTTGAGGATGCACTTAAGCTGTATCACACAAACAAATGTAACACCATTATAGCTATTGGCGGAGGTTCGGCTATGGACTGCGCAAAGGCAGTAGGCGCTCGTGTTACATATCCAAAAAGAACAGTAAATCAGTTGGGAGGTAAGCTCAAGGCGTGGCGTAAATTGCCTACATTTATCGCTATCCCTACAACAGCAGGTACGGGCAGTGAAACGACACTTGCCGCAATGATTACTGACTCTAGCACACATCACAAGTATGCAATAATGAGTTTTCCTTTGATCCCGCATTATGCAGTTTTAGATGCAACACTTACATATTCATTACCACCACATTTAACCGCTACTACCGGAATGGATGCTCTTACTCACGCAGTAGAAGCATACATTGGCCGTTCTACAACAAAAGAAACCCGCAGACTCGCAACGGAAGCAACAAAGCTTGTATTTGAAAATATTTACACAGCATACTCTGACGGAAAAAATCATACAGCAAGAGAAAGTATGCTTCACGCGGCATACAAGGCAGGCATAGCCTTTTCAAAATCTTATGTGGGATATATTCATGCTCTTGCACACGCGTTGGGCGGTCTTTACGGAACACCGCACGGACTTGCAAATACGGTTATTATGCCTTATGTACTTGGGGCTTACGGCAAAAGTGTATACAAAAAGCTCCATAAACTTGGAACAAATGCCGGAGTTTGTGAAGAAGCGGATTCGTATGAGATTGGCGCAAAGAAATTTATTGATGCCATAAAGCAGCTCAACACAGATATGGGAATTTCCAATAAAATTGAAGGCATCAAAAAAGAAGATATTCTCTCTTTGTCAAAGCACGCTGAAAAAGAAGCAAATCCGCTATATCCCGTACCAAAGCTTATGACAAGAAAAGAGCTTGAAGGCTTTTATTATAAAGTAGGAGGACTCTATGAGAAAAATTAAAATTGTTGCAGACTCATCTAGCGATCTTTTTGCCCTGAAGGATGTTGAGTTTGCATGCGCCCCCATGAAAATTATCACCGAAGAGAAAGAGTATGTTGACGATGTATCTATTGATGTAGATGGCATGGTTGACTATTTATACCAGTACAAGGGAGAATCAAAATCCTCTTGCCCGAATACAAGAGATTGGCTTGATGCGTTTGGGGATGCAGATGATGTTTTTTGCGTTACTATTACAAGCGGGCTTTCGGGAAGCTATAATTCTGCCTGTCTTGCAAAGCAGATTTATGAGTCGGAGAACGAAGGAAAGCGTGTACACGTGTTTGATACACTTTCTGCCGGCCCGGAGATTACCTTAATTATTAAAAAAATCGAGGGATGCATTAAAGAAGGTATGTCCTACGAGAATATCTGCCATTGTATAGAGGAGTATATGGAAAGGACAGGGCTTGTCTTTATGCTCAAATCCCTTAAGAACTTTGCTAACAACGGCAGGGTATCTCCTGTTGCGGCAAGGCTTGTCGGTATTGCTGGAATATGTATTGTCGGTAAGGCAAGTAATGAGGGGACTCTGGAGCCGGCACACAAGTGTCGCGGCGAGAAACGCTCACTTAAAACTTTAATAGAGGATATAGAAGCAGAAGGCTTTTGTTCGGGTAAAATCAGCATCGGTCATTGTCAGAATGCGTCGGCAGCGAATCAACTTAAGGAATTAATTCTTGAAAAATTTAAAGATGTACAAGTAGAAATACACAAATTAAGAGGACTATGCAGCTTTTACGCCGAAAAAGGCGGAGTGCTCATGGGTTTTGAAAAAATGTAACGGAGGTAAATATGACCAGTCATGAAATACAGGCTTTGCTTGAAAAGCAGAGAAAATATTATAAAAGCGGAGCTACAATTCCGGTTAAGTTTCGTATTGAACAACTTAAAAAGCTCTATGCGACTGTAAAGAAATATCAGACTGAAGTAAATGATGCTCTGACATCTGACCTCGGTAAAAGCCATTTTGAAGGTTTTATGTGCGAAAGCGGTCTTGTTCTTTCGGAGATTTCATATATGATTTGCCATACAAAGAAATTTGCAAAAAGAAAGACAGTTACTACACCTATCACAAACTTTGCATCTCATAGTTTTAAGCAGCCTGTTCCTTACGGTAACACTCTTATTATGAGTCCGTGGAACTATCCATTCCTTTTAACAATTGATCCGCTTGCTGATAGCATTGCAGCAGGTAACACAGCGATTGTTAAACCAAGTGCATATTCGCCTGCAACAAGTAAGATTATAGAGAAAATTATAAAAGAATGCTTTGCGCCTGAATATGTTGCGGTTGTAACAGGCGGAAGAGCTGAGAACTCAGCACTTTTAGAACAAAAATTTGACTTTGTATTCTTCACAGGAAGTCAAGCGGTCGGCAAAGAGGTACTTCGTCATACAGCAGAACATTTAACGCCTGCAGTCCTTGAACTTGGTGGCAAGAGTCCATGTATCGTAGATAAGAGCGCAAATATTAAACTTGCTGCAAGAAGAATTGTATTCGGGAAATACTTAAACTGCGGTCAGACATGTGTTGCACCTGATTACATTCTTTGCGAAAGTTCTGTAAAAGATGAATTTATCAGCGAAGTTGCAAGGCAGATAAAGAAGCAATATGGTGAAAGTCCACTTGAAAATAAAAATTACGGAAAAATAATTAACGAAAAGCATTTTGAAAGAATTTGTGGCCTTATAGACAAGAGTAAGGTTGTAATCGGTGGAGAAGTCAATAGCGAAACAAAACAAATCTCACCTACGGTTATGGATAATGTAACAGAATCAGATGCAGTTATGGGTGAAGAAATTTTCGGACCTATTATGCCTGTCCTTACATTCGATAATTTTGATAAACTGGTTGAAGAATTAAAGGACAAGGATAAGCCTCTTGCGATGTATCTTTTCTCCAGTAACAAAAAACATATTAACCGAGTTACAAAGGAGTTTTCATACGGTGGTGGTTGCATCAACGATGTGGTTGTACACCTTGCAACAAGCGAAATGGGCTTTGGCGGCGTTGGTGAAAGTGGTATGGGATCATATCACGGCAAAGACGGATTTGATGCCTTTTCTCACTATAAATCTGTTATGGATAAGAAAACATGGATTGATTTGCCTATGCGTTATCAGCCGTATAAAAACAAGCTTTATGAGAAACTTTTACATATTTTCTTAAAATAACGAAGGGTATCTAAATCGTTCGGCTCTTCCAAGCACGAAGGGGGTACGCAAATTTGTGTACCCTTTGTGCTTTTCTTTTTTAGCTGATTTGAACCAACGAGCCTGCGAGCCGCTTGCGGACG
>JAZLDW010000023.1:0-34378 GCA_045614945.1 Clostridia bacterium
CTTTCGCTTACAAAATATTTTAAAATTACATAGTTTTTTTGGAACAGGAGGAGCAATGCGAAGATACGAAAATGTACCAATAGAAAAACTTGTACCATATAAAAACAATGCAAGAACACATAGTGAGAAACAAATTGAGAAAGTTGCAAAGAGCATCGAGGAATTTGGCTTTATCAATCCAATTTTAATAGATAGCGAATACGGAATAATCGCAGGGCATTGCAGAACATTAGGAGCAAAGCAATTAGGCTTAAAAGAAGTGCCTTGCATATTTGTTGAGGATTTAACAGAGGAGCAGAAAAGAGCATACATACTTGCAGATAATAAATTGTCATTAGATGCAGGATGGGATAAAGAACTCGTTAAAATAGAATTGGAAGAATTAAATGATTTAGATTTTGATGTTTCTCTTACTGGATTTGATTTAGATATTATATTCGATGATGACGAGAGTTATTATGGCGATGAAAGAGAAAGAACAAACAAGGAATATAATTTAGATTTGGCTCAGGAAAGTGATTTAACAAATGACTTTTGGCAGATGCCGATAATCAAGAATGATAATTATATACCAAATGACTTGACAGGCTTTAATTATGCAAAGTCAAGCAAAGAGAAAAACACAGGCATTCACTTCTACATTGATGATTACCAGTTCGAGAGAGTTTGGAATGCTCCTGAAAAGTATATCGGTGTTTTAAAGGAATACGATTGTATATTAAGTCCTGATTTCAGTTTATATATGGATATGCCAATGCCAATGAAGATATGGAATATATACAGAAGTAGGCAGATAGGAGCATATTATCAAAGTCAGGGAATAAAGGTAATACCCACAATAAGTTGGGCAGAGCCTGAAACATTTGAATTCTGTTTTCAAGGAATACCAAAGGGCAGTATTGTTTCAGTTTCAACGATAGGAGTGAAACAGGATAAAGATGCTTTGAAGATTTGGGAAGATGGAATGAGAGAAATGATAAGGGTGATTGAGCCATCTGCAATATTGGTATATGGTGGCGAGTTAGATTTTGATTATGGAGATGTTAAAGTAATTTACTTTGGCAATAAAGTTACAGAAAATTGGAAAAAGACAGTTGACAAGGGGGGAGAAAAGTGCTTAAAATAGATATACAACTTTTTGGCGGTCGAGGTAGTTCGTCAGGTGATTTTAGCGGTGGCGGTGGTTTATCCGCAGGAGATATACTTGAAACTACATCATTTGTTAGTGAAAGACAAAATTATGATATTAGTGATGATGTTATGGGTGTATTTAGAGATGTGAACGATGAATATGGATATGTAATTGGTGATATTCACGTTGCGAAAATGGAAAGCGGAGTAACTGCATTAGCATACTATGATGGTGCAAATATTGGTTTTAATGAAAAGTTCGCTAATGCAAGTTCACTTAATAAGATTTATGACGATAGTATAAAGTCAGGTTTCCATCCAAACAGAGGCTCAAAATCACCTGCAGAGGCGGTTGCAAGTCACGAGTTAGGACACGCTTTAACAGATGCAGTAGGGCAGAAAATGGGCGGTTTAGACATTGACAGAGCATCGTCACGAATATTAAAAGAGGCAAAAAAGAAGTCAGGCGATAGTTCTATGTATGGAATGGCAAGTAAAATAAGTGGCTATGCTAAACATAGCAAAGCAGAGGCGATTGCAGAGGCATTCTCCGATGTATATTGCAACGGAAGTAAGGCAAAGAAACAAAGTAAAGCAATCGTTGAAGTAATTGATAGTTATTTAAAATAATTTTATGAGGTGAAAAATTATGGGAAAACAAAACACATTTAAGTACACAGAGCCAGTTGACTTTTTTCCAAAGGAATTAAGGAAAAAATACAAGATAGGCGAATTTGAAGAAAAAAAGGCAGATACAAAGAAATCTGCACCAAAGAAAAGCAAATAAAAACAGAGAGAGGAGAGCAGAAATGCTCTTCTCTTTGTTTTAGAAAGGTAGGTGTTTTAAATGGCAAAGTTAAATCTGCAAGAACAGGCAGAGGAAATTTTAAGAATAGCCGAAAAGTATGGAGTAGAACAAAACTTTTTATTCATTACCACCTTTAAAAGATACCAAGTACAATTAAACATCTTAAATGATTTAGAACAAACAATAAAAAAAGATGGCTCACTTGTAACAAAAGAATATGTTAAGGGCAGAGGGAATGTATATACACATCCTGCAATAAGCGAGTATAACAAAACAAGCACATCTGCAAATCAAACTGTTGCTACACTCATCAAAATCTTTAAATCAATGAGAAGTGATGAAGATGATGGCGAGGGAGAGGATGAGTTGTTAAAGGCTCTTGGTGTTAATTGATTAAAGAGAACAAAGCATACAAGTATGCTAAAACCTATAAATCAAAAGAAATACCGAAGTATGTAAAAAAGCAATTCAAAGAGTTTATTAAGATTGCAGATGGCAAAGATGAAAAATACTGCATCAATGAAAAACGAGTAGAGCAAATAGAAAACATATTAAAGTTGTTGATAATGCCGAAAGGCTTAAAGGCAGGGCAAACATTATATGAATGCTCTACTAATTATCAATGGCTTTTTTATATTTCCGCATTGGCGGTAGTACACAGGGATAATATAGAAAAAAGAAAATATGAAACAGTAATATTAGAGATATGCAGAAAGAACTTTAAAACCTATACAATAGGCACATTGTTCATTCTGCTATTTTTATTAGAGCCGAAATTCAGTAAATTCTATTCTGTTGCTCCTGATGGCACACTTTCAAAAGAAGTAAAAGAGGCTATAAGCGAAACATTAAAAGCAAGTCCTTTAGTTTATCAATTCAAGGGTGAGCCGAGATTTAAAATCTTGAGAGATAGCATCACCTTTAAATTGAATGAAAATAAATATATTCCTCTTTCTTATTCAACATCAAGAATGGATGGTAGATTGCCAAATGGCTTTGTTGCAGATGAAGTTGGTGCATTACCTAATTCATATCCTATTGAGGCGATGAGGTCAGGGCAATTAAACATTAAAAATAAGTTAGGTTGTATTATTTCAACTAAATATCCAACTGCTAACAATCCATTTGAGGATGAAGTGAACTATGCAAAGCGAATTTTAGATGGACTTGAAACAGATGAAACAGTATTTGCTTTATTATATGAGCCTGATGATACAAAGAACTGGACTACTGATGATTTAATATTAAAACAAGGCAATCCAGTTGCTTTAGAAATCCCTGAGATATGGGAGGACTTACTCAAGAAGAGAGCAAGGGCAATAGCAATAGAAAGTGCAAGGGAAAACTTTTTAACTAAGCATTGTAACATCATCTATCAGGGTGTAGGCACAGAGGCATTTGTTGATATTAACGATTTAATGCAATGTAAGGTTTCAAATATAGATTGGCGAGGCAGAGGGGTATATTTAGGTGTTGACTTGTCAATGTCAAATGATAACTGTGCAGTAGGAATGGTTGCAGAGGAAGATGGCAAGATACTTGCAGATGCAGTTGCATTTATTCCTGAAAGCAGAATTGATGAAAAATCACAGTTTGAAAAGGTGGATTACAGAGCATTTATAAATGCGATGAAGTGCATCGCCTGTGGTAATAAAACAGTTGATTATGGAGTAATTGAGGACTATGTATTCCATATAGAAAGTAAATACGGAGTAACAGTAAAGGCATTAGGCTATGATAGGTTTAATGCCTTAAGTTCTGCTCAAAAATGGGAAAGCGGAGATAATGGCAAGTATCAGGGTATCAACTGCATACAGATAAGGCAACATAGCGACACATTGCATCCGCCAACCAAATTACTATATGAAAAGATAGTAAATAGAGAGTTCCAGTATGAAGAAAACAAACTACTGGAGATTAACTTTGAAAATTCAAGGTGTGCATTCGATACCAATATGAACAGATATGTGAATAAAAAGAGGTCGAGTGGCAAAATTGATATGGTGGTTGCGATAATCAATGCAACTTACCTATTACAACAAGATATTATTTTTGAAGATGGATTTTTATGCCAAACTTTTTAGAAAGGAGAAGAAATATGGGGTTGTTTAAAAAACGAGAGGAAATAGTTGATGAAGAAAGCACCGCAGGAGTTCTCTTAGAGGCGATATTAAGAGGAACGAGTGTAGACAGAGATGTTGCTTTATCAATTCCAGTTATAAGTGGATATGTTGATTTGATTTGCAATACATTTGCAATGATACCATTTAAACTTTACAAAGAAACAGTCACAGATGGTAAGCGAACAACAGAAGAAGTTACAGATATAAGGGTAAGGTTTATAAATGATGATACAACCGACACCTTAGATGGTTTCCAATTCAAAAAGGCAATCTGTGAGGATTATCTTTTAGGCAAGGGCGGATATGCTTATATCGGTAAAAATGGCAATAAGTTTACAGGTTTATTCTATGTAAAAGATAACGAGATTTCATTTAAGAAGTCAACCGATGCTATTCGTAAGAATTTTGATATTTTAGTTCAGGATAAAACCTATAAAGATTATGAGTTTTTAAAAGTATTGAGAAACACTAAAGATGGTGCAAGTGGTACAGGCTTAACAACAGAAATTAGCAAGGCTTTAGAAACTGCATACCAAAGGTTAAAGTATGAACTTGAATTAACTTTAACTGGTGGCTCAAGAAAAGGCTTTATTAAGTCACAGAAACATCTTGACGATAAAGCATTAGAGAAATTAAAAACTGCTTGGGAAAAGTATTATAGCGGTAATGCTAATACAGTTATTCTTAATGATGGTTTAGAGTTTCAGGAGGCATCCAACAGTTCACAACAGAATGAGATTGATGCTAAAAATAGAACATTTGCAGATGATATGGCGATTATATTCCATATAAGCAATACACACGATGATTTCATCAAAAAAGCAATAATGCCGATAGCAACTGCATTTGCAACTGCATTAAACAAAGATTTCTTACTCGAAAAAGAGAAGAAGTCTTTTTATTTTGCACCTGATACCACAGAACTTTACAAAGGCAGTATGAAAGAGCGATATGAGGCATACCAAATCGCAATTAAAAATGGCTTTAAAACTCGTAACGAAATTCGCTATATGGAAGATGATGATGCGATTGATGGCTTAGATATGATTAGTTTAGGTCTTGGAGATGTCTTATTAAATGCAAAAACTGGCGAAATTTACACACCAAACACTAACACAATGGTTAAGATGGGTGCAAATGGCTCTAATTTAGGGGCAAATAGCGAGGTTTCAGGCGAAAGTAATATAAACACTCAAGTAAACACCGAAACAGGCTTACAAGCATAATGAGAGGGTATAGAAGCAATGACAGAAACAGGCGAATATAGTGTATATATTCACACTTGTCCTAACAAGAAAGTCTATATAGGGATAACAAAACAAAACCCTGTAAAAAGATGGTTAGGGGGAAAAGGCTATCAAAAGCAAAGTTGCTTTTACAATGCGATTTTGAAATATGGGTGGGATAATATCGAACACAAGATACTATTTACCGAGTTGAGTAAGGAAGATGCCGAACAAAAAGAAGTTGAACTCATAGCGGAATACAAAAGCAATGACAGAGAATATGGCTACAATGTAGAGAATGGTGGGCATATTAACAAGGTGAGCAAGGAAACCGCAGAAAAAATAAGACAAGCAAACACAGGCAGAAAACATAATGCGGAAACTTGCAAAAAGTTGAGTTCAATACAAAAAGCAAGGTGGGAAGATGAAGAATACAGAAACCACCAAATCGAAGTTAGGCTCGGCAAAGAAACTTGGAACAAAGGAAAGGCAACACCTAAAGAAACAAGAGAAAAGCAGAGAAAAGCAAAATTAGGAAAATATGTTGGAGATAAGCATTGGAACTCGAAAAAAGTAATCAATTTAGATACAGGGGTAGTTTATAACTCAATAGGCTTAATAGCAAAAGAATTAAATATTAAAAATGGCAGTCATATAGTGGAAGTGTGCAAAGGAAAAAAGAAAACCGCTTATGGCTATCATTGGAGATATTATGATGAAATTTAAAGGGGGTGATGAAATGCAAGTCGAGATAAGAGGCGAGAGTGTCATCATATCAGGCTATGTTTAAGTGAATGCTATTGAAAGATACTCAAAACCTATAACAAGCACATTAAGAAATAAAATGCAGACTTTTGTTGAGAAAATAAAGGCAGGAGTATTCAAAACTGCATTGAAAAGAAATGACGATGTCAAAGTGCTATTAAACCACGATTGGAACAGGGAACTTGCGAACACAAAAGACGGAACTGCAAAACTTGAAGAAGATAACATTGGCTTGAGAGCCGAAGTTACAATCACAGATGCGGATGTAGTCGAGAAAGCAAGGCAAAACAAATTAGTAGGTTGGAGTTTTGGCTTTTATGCTAACACAGATGAAGTGAGAGCAGAGGGCGAGAACACCAAAAGAACTGTAACTGATATGGATTTGCTTGAGGTATCTATATTAGATGATACAAAAAGACCTGCTTATTATGGTACAAGCATTGAGGCACGATGTGATGGAGGTAAAATAATGGAAATTCGTGAAGAAACTCTTGCCGATATTGAAAAAGAGGCAAAGGAAAAACACAAGCAAGTAAATGAAATTGAAAATGCACAGTATGAGGCTCAAATGGATGAACATACACAAATTGAGGCAGAGGCAAATGAAAAGAAAATGGATTTATTTGCTAACATAGTTGCTAATAAGGTTGTGGAAATGCTTAAAGCAGAAAATACCGAAGAGGCACGAGCAGAAACGGAAGAAACTGCAGAAACGGAAGAAACCGAAACAGAGGTTGAAACTGGTGAAGAACAGGAAGAAACCAAAGAAGAGGAAGAAACCGAAAACAGAGCGATTGATTACACCTCATTTGAGGAAAGATTAAATGCTTTAAAGTAATGCCCAAACAATGAAAATTGTTTATATAAATTTATATAAAGGAGTAAAGAAATATGAACAGAAAAGGCTTAGAGGAAAGAAAAAATGACCTTAAAAGTCAAATGTCTGCATTGCTTGATACTGCAAAAACAGAGCAAAGAGCAATGACAGATGAAGAAACACAAAAATTCGATGAAATCGAAAAAGAAATTAGAGAAATCAATGAAACAATCGAAAGAGAGGAAAAAACAATGAACAAAACAGTTGACACAAGAAATGAAGTAGAAGTTCGTGAAAGCGAACAATTTGTTGGTTACATTAGAAATGTAATTGAAAACAGAGATGATGTAAATCTTACAAAGGGTAACAATGGTGCAGTTATTCCTAAGTCTATTGCAAACAAAATCATTAAAAAGGCATATGATATGTCCTCTATCCTTACCGATGCAACAAAGTACAACACAAAGGGTACACTTTCAATCCCTGTATATGATGATACAACAAGCGATGTAACAATGGCTTATCAAGATGAATTTGTTGACCTTGAAAGCAAAGTTGGTGGCTTTAAGAGTGTAGACCTTTCAAACTTCCTTGCAGGTGCATTAGTAAAATTAAGCAATTCACTTGTAGCAAATACAGATATTGACCTTGAAAGCAAAGTTATTGAACTTATTGCAGAGGCAGTTTCTCGCTTTTTAGAAAGAGAATGCTTAAAAGGTACAGAGGGCAAAGCAGATGGTTTAAAAGGTGTTACTCTCGTACACACAACCGCATCTGCATCTGTTCTTACTGCAGAAGATTTAATTAGAACAAAAAACAAGGTTAAAAAAGGCTTTAGAAAAAATGCAAAGTGGATTATGTCAAATGATACACTTACTGCAGTTGAACTTCTTAAAGATGGTGAAGATAGATTTATCTTTAGAGAAGATTTAAGCGGTGAATTTGATGGTTACATTCTCGGCTATCCTGTTGAAGTTTCTGACAATATGGCAGAAATCGGTGCTAAAGCAGATGTAATCTTCTTTGGTGACTTCTCAGGACTTGCATTAAAACAGAGAAGAGATGCTCTTGAAATGCAGGTATTAAGAGAAAAATATGCAACTCAACACGCAACAGGTATTACTGCTTGGGTTGAGTTCGATGCAAAGGTTGAACATAAACAGAAAATCGCTAAAGTAACAATGGGTGCTTAATTATGTATAAGGCGATTATAGGCTTTACAGGTTTAATTACTATGAAAAAAGATGAAGTTAAGGAAATCAAGGACAAGGCTCTTGTTAAGGATTTGCTTAAAGCAGGATATATCGTGGAAGTTAAACCTGAGAAAGCAAAAAAATAACTTTTTACATTTTGTTTGGGCAACCTCTCGAAAAAGGAGGAAACAAAAATGGTAAGTAAAGTAAGTGAGATTACCGCAAAAGAAATCGCAGACTACATAAGACTTGATGATTATGAAGAAAGCGAAATCGAAACATATCTAAATGTTGCTAAAAATTATATATCCAGTTACACAGGTATTTCTGTTGATAATCTTGATGAATATGCAGATTTTATAATCGTTGTATATGTGTTATGTCAAGATATGTATGATAACAGGACTATGTATGTGGAAAGTGGAAATCTCAATAAGGTAGTGCAGACCATCTTGGATATGCACACAATGAATAACTTATGATAAATGCAGGAGATTATAAGTATAAAATCTCTATATATCAAGAAGTTGAAACAGAGGATGGTGCAGGGTTTAAAGTTAAAACCAAAAGCATCATCCTCACAACGAGAGCAAAGATAAAAACAACAAAAGGCTTTACATTATTAAAAAATAATACTGATTTTGAACAGGCACACACTAATTTTACAATTCGATTTCCAAAAGCAGAAATCACAAGGGATATGCTCATTGAATACAAAGGCAAAACTTACACTATTGAATATCTTAACAATATTGATGAAAACAATGTTGAATTAGAAATTCAAGCGAAAGCGATTGTTAAGTGATGGCTAAATTTAATGCAGAAGTTCCTAATGATTTACTGCAAAAATTCGTTGGCTTGGAAAAAGAAAGCACCAATATATTAGGTGAAATGGTGGATGCAGGAGCAGAAACAGTATTAAATAATGTGCAAAACAATATGAAAAGTGCATTTGACAATCCTGAAAGGTTGGCTAAAGGCTTAAAGAAAACAAAAATCTATAAGACACCAACTGACGATGGTATCAATGTTAAAGTTGCATTTTATGGGTATGATAGCGACAAAGTGACAAAGCAACATCCTCAAGGTGTTCCAATACCTTTAATGGCTATGGCAAGAGAATATGGCACGAGTTCAGGCGAACGGAAAAAACCTTTTTTTAGAAAATCTTTCAAAAAGAAAGAGATTGAACAAGCGATGAAACGAGTGCAAGATAAATACATAAAGGATGATTAAAAATGAATGAAGAATTAAAAACTTTATTTGGCGATGGCATCACAGTTAATGGCGAAATCATACCCATTGCACATTTAAGATATAGTGGAAAAGCAAAGAAATTCATCACTTGGCAGACACTCGGAGAAACCCCAGTATTATCTGCAAATGATGAGCAGTTGTTAAGTGTAGGCTCGGTTGATATAGATGTATTTAGTGAGAGCAATTATTTAGATATAGTAAAAGCAATAAAATTATTGATGAAAAATAACGGATGGATTTGGACTGGTGATAGTCCTGAGATGTATGAAGATGACACAGAACTCTATCACCTCACAAGCACATTCGAGAAAGAAAGGATAATATAGTATGGCAAGAACAGGCTTTAAAAAAGCAAAATACAATCCAATTATAGGCGATACATACAAGGCATTAACAGAAGATAAAGTGCCTGTATTACCAAAGGTAATTGATGAAAAGTTTGCACCTGAATATAACAATGCAGAACTTTATGCAAATGATAGTCTTGCAGAAAGCGATTACTCTTTCAAAAAGGGTACACTTTCAGTAACAATCGCAGATGATGATGACCAATTCCTCGCAGAATGTTTCGGCAATACTGTTGCAACAGAGGGCGGAGAGGTAACATCCAATATTGGAGATACTGCTCCTGAAATGGGTTACGGACACATCATTCCAAAGATTGTAAATGGTGCAAAAAAATATAAGGTTGAGTTCTTCCCTCGTGTTAAATGGCAAAAGGTGACAAGCGATAACAAATCAAGAGGTGAAAGTGTTGAATTTAGCACTACTGCTCTTGAGGGTACAGTTTATCCGCTTGATAAGGCTATCAATGGCTTAAAAGTAGGCGATTGGGAGAAACACCAAACATTCGACACAGAAACAGAGGCAGAAACATATCTTGATGGTTTACTCACTCCAAAAGCATAGGGTGTAGATTATGAAAGTAATAGTAAAAAGTGTTTTTATCGACAAGAACACAAAAGAAAAATATAAACTCAATCAGGAACTCGATGTATCAAAAGAAAGATACAAAGAAATTCAACAATATGTGGAAGTAATAAAAACTAAAAAAGGGCAGGAGTAACATCCTGCCTTATTTTTATAAAAGGAGTTAATTATGAAAAATAAAATTATTCACATTGATGTAAAAGATAAAAAAATCCCTCTTATATTTAACTTAAATGTAATGGAAGAGATACAAGAGAAGTATGGCTCACTTGAAAAATGGAGCGAAGCCACACAGGGCGATGCAGAGCCTATGATTAAAAACCTCAAGGCAGGTGTAATGGCTATGATAAATGAGGCTATTGACATTGAGAACGAGGAAAACGGAACAAATGAAACTCCTTTAAGTGAAAAACAAGTAGGCAGAGTATTATCGGAAGTAGGACTTGAAGAAATAACAAAGAAAATACACGAGATAACAGTTGCATCTACTGATAGCGGAGAAGATAACGGAAAAAACGAGTAATCCACGAGGAATACGATAATGAGATTGATTTCTCGTGGCTCTTATATATAGGACATTGTTTACTTGGCTTTAGTGAAAAGGAAGTAGGCAGAATGACTTTAGGAAAACTCCTAAAACTATATAAACATTACAAAAACAATTACGATTTCAAGTTAAGTGGGCGAACTTACAGAGAATTAGAGGATATAGTGGCTCACGATGGCGAGTTTATTCGTGATTAGAAAGGAGTGTAACTATGGCATTTGGCGGTACTGTCAAATTGACAGGTGAAAGTGCATATAAAAAGGCATTAGCAGATATAACAAGCAATTTAAAGGTGCTTAATAGTGAGATGAAAGTTGTTACCTCACAATTTGATAAAAATGATAAGTCAACAAGTAATTTATCACAACAAAATGATGTACTTAACAAGAAAATTGCAGAGCAAAAAGATAAAGTTAGCATTTTAACAAAGGCTCTTGCAGATGCAGAGAGTGAAACTGGGAAAAATAGTAGCACATCTCAAAAATGGCGAATTGAATTAAATAATGCTCAGGCAGAACTTAACAAGTTAAACAAAAATGTTGATGATAACAAAAAAGCAATGGCAGATAGTGAGAAAGCAACAGAAGATAACACAGATGCTATTGATAAGTTCGGCAAAGAGGCAGATGAAAGCAGTAAAAGTGCTTTAAAACTTGGTGACATAATCAAGGCTAACCTCATAAGCGAGGGCATAATGACAGGTATTAAAGGACTTGCATCTGCAATCAAGGGTGTAGGCTCTGCATTTGTTGATATTGGTAAACAAGCAATCGCAAGTTATGGTGAATATGAGCAATTAGTCGGTGGTGTTGATACATTATTCGGTGAAAGTTCAAAGAAAGTTCAGGAATATGCAAAAAATGCCTATATGACCGCAGGTTTAAGTGCAAATCAGTATATGGAAACAGTAACATCATTTAGTGCAAGTTTGATTTCAAGCCTTGATGGTGATACTGCAAAAGCAACTGAAATTTCAAATATGGCAATTACCGATATGAGCGATAATGCAAACAAGATGGGTACAAGTATGGAAAGCATACAAAATGCTTATCAAGGCTTTGCAAAGCAAAACTGGACTATGCTTGATAACCTTAAATTAGGGTATGGTGGTACTGCTCGTGAAATGGCAAGGCTCGTTAATGAAAGCGGTGTTCTTGGCGATGCCACGATTGATTTATCGGATAAACAAAACTTAAATGCGAATTTACAAGAAGTTGGTTATGCAAAAATCATTGAGGCAGTTCATAAAGTACAACAAGAAATGGGTATCACAGGCACAACATCATTAGAGGCAAGTAAAACTATCACAGGCTCAACAAGTGCAATGAAAGGTGCTTGGCAGAACTTAATCACAGGCATTGCAGATGATAATGCAAACTTTCAACAACTTGTAGATAATTTAGTTGTAAGCATCATTGGTAAAGATGGTGAGGGCGGTGTTTTAACCAACATTTTACCTCGTATAGAGATTGCATTAGATGGTATTGTGCAGATGGTAGTAAGTTTAACTGAAACTTTATTACCTCAAATAATGCAGATAGCAGTTGACCTTATTTTAAATTTAGTTCAGGGCATAAGCGAGGGATTACCAACTTTATTAGAGAGTGCAAAAACAATACTCAACACAATAATTGATGGCATTGTAACAGTAATGCCTACACTAATTCCAATTACAATGCAAATGCTAACAACATTAATTACAACTATACTTGAAAACTTACCTATGATTTTAGAAATGGGCATTCAAATGCTCACATCTTTAGTTCAGGGTATAGCGGATAGTTTACCTGAGATTATCCCTGTAATGATTAATTCAGTTGTGCTTATGGTAGAAACCTTGCTTGATAACATTGATTTAATTATTGATACAGGTATTGAGTTAATTATCGCATTAGCAGAGGGTCTTATTTATGCAATTCCTGACTTGATAGATAAAGCACCAGTTATTATTACAAAGTTGATAAATGCAATAGTTAGCAATTTCCCGAAAATTGTAACAATGGCAGGGGAATTAATAGGAAAAATGGCAGTTGGTTTAATTGCATCTATACCACGATTATTAACTGCAATTCCTGAAATTATTGCACAATTAGTAAGTGGTTTCTTTAGGTTAGATTGGGAAGTTGAAAACATTGGCGTTAATTTGGTTAAAGGCATTTGGGAGGGTATCTCAGGCTCTCTCCAATGGCTCAAGAATAAACTCACATCTTGGGTTGGCAATGTAACTGATTTCCTCAAGAGAATGTTTGGCATCAACAGTCCATCAAAATTATTCAAGGAGCAAATCGGCAAAAACTTGGCTCTCGGTGTAGGTGAGGGTTTCGGTGATACAATGCACAATGTTTCACAAGATATGGCAAATGCAATACCAACAGAATTTGATGCTAACATTCATACAACAGGTGTGAATAGTCCTGCATCTCAATATGATGTGATGCTCTCTGCATTCAAACAAGCATTGCAAGAATGCAAAGTAGTGATGAATAACAGAGAGATGGGTGCATTCGTTACAGAAACAGTTACAAGGGAGGTATTTGCATAATGAATTATATTAAATGGAAAGAACAGGACAGTAGATATATAAAAGGTCTTGTAATATGCGAACTACCTCCTATTTCAAAGCCTCAAATGAGAGTTGCAGAAACACAAATAGATGGTGTTGATGGCTCTGTTATAGAAGAATTAGGCTATGCAAGTTATGATAAGCCTCTTTTAATTGGTCTTACTCAATATGCAAATATAGATGAGATTATAAGGCTTTTTTCAGGACAGGGCGAGGTAGTATTTAGCAATGAGCCTGATAAGTTCTACAAAGCACACATTATAAATCAAATTGATTATGCAAGATTAGTAAGATTTAAAACTGCAACTGTAATATTCAGGGTGCAACCTTTTAAATATAAACTTGATGAGTTGCCTGTGACAATTTCCACAAGTCCGAATGTGTATAATGTGGAAAACTGGGGAACAGAAAACAGTAAACCGCTTATTAGATTAGTGGGGAGTGGTACAGTAGAATGCAGAGTTAATGGAAACTCGGTATTTTCTTATACCTTTCCATCAGGAGATACAGAAGTTTATATTGATAGTGAGTTGCAAGATGCCTATGTAGGCTCTGTATTAAAGAACAGAAATATGGTGGGTGAGTTTCCTATTCTTAATTCAGGCGATAACGAGATTTCATTCACAGGAACACTTACATCAGTTGAAATCTATGCAAGGAGTAGATGGCTATGAGAGTTTATGATAGTAATGAAAGACTATTCAATCATAACGGAATAAAGGCTCTGCATCCACTCTTTGCAGAAGTCACTAAAGTAGATAATGGTGATTACTATGTTGAATTAGAGGACACACTCGAGAACTTGGAATACTACCAAAAAGGAATGATAGTAAGACTTGATACTCCCTGGGGATTACAAGGTTTCAGGTGTGATAATCCCATTGTTAAAAACAACAGAATATCTTGCAAGGCATGGCATTTAACTTATGATGCAAGAAACTATTTAATCAAAGACAGTAATGCAGTAGAAAAGAACTGCAACGATGCTTTAAATCACTTTAATGATAACACCGATATTGCAAGTCCGTTTAAGGTTTCAAGTGATATTACAACTCTTGTATCAACAAGGGCAATAAGAACATCATTATTTGAGATATTTGAGCGATTTGCGAGTGCGGACAAGTACGGAGGGCATTGGGTAAGGGATAACTTTAATTTTCGCATACAGGCGAATATAGGGCAAGATAGAGGGGTTGTATTAGCATACCAAAAGAACATAACAGATATTTCAGTTGAGGAAACTTGGGATAATGTATGCACAAAAATTTTGCCTTATACCACAGATGGCGATGTTGCTATTGAGTTAGATGAAACCTATGTTGAACTTACAGAGCAGTTATATGATATTCCTTATTCTCAAACAGTAAAATTTGAGAACATCTATGAAGAAGATGACTTTGTAACAAGGGAAGAGTTTTTATCTGCTACAAAACAATGGCTCAAGGAACAAGCGGAGGCATATTTGCAGAATAACAAAGTGCCTTTAGTAAATTATTCTGTTTCTGCAGAAATAAAGAATGTAAGTGATATTGGTGATCTAATTTATGTTAAGCATCCAAAAGTAAATGTGAATATCACTACCAATGTAATATCAATTAAGTATGATGCAATAAAAGGTAAGTACAAAAAGATTGAATTTGGTAACTTTAAAAAGGAAATCAAGAACTTAACAAGACAGATTGCAGATACAGTTGGCAAAGAAACAGATGAAAAGGTACAAGAAACCAAAGTATTGCTTGAAAAAGAACTTGCAGAAGTTACAGAGCAGTTTAATTCTGTTTTAGGCAGAAGTTATGTTTTAAATGATGGTAATGAAATCTTGGTAGTTGATAGATTACCAAAAGAAGATGCTATATACTGCATCAAAGTAAATAGTGCTGGTATTGGTTTTAGTAGTACAGGCATCAATGGTACTTTCAATAGTGCTTGGAGCATTGATGGTACATTGGATATGCAACATATCAATGTAATTAACCTTACTGCATCACTTATTAAAGGTGGAGTATTAAGATTAGGCGGTCTTAACGATGCCAACGGAACATTTGAGTTGTATGACAATGCAAATAGGCTTATTTCTTTAATGGATAGAACAGGCTTAACGGTTAATGCAACAAATGGTGACTATGTAAAGTTAAATGCAGAGGTTGGACTTAAAGGATATAACCAAAATGATGATGAAGTCTTTGGGGCAGATGGCGATGTATTCAGTATGAGGAATGCAGAAGTCAAGAACGAGATTAAAATCGCAGGAAAAATAAAAATGGTGCCTGTTACCACATCATCAAGTGTTGGTGTAGGCTTTGTTGCATTAGTATAGGAGGGATTAGATGGCAAGTATATCAAAAAAAGGTTCAAAAGGGCATCATACCTATAAATTAACACTTACAGAGGCATCGACAAGTACTGCAAACAACACGAGTTCCATCAATTATAGTTTTGAGTTAATAGATGATGCGAATTGGTATTGGGAACAATGGGGAAGTTCCATTACTTATAGCGTAAGTGCAAATGGCTCTGTTCTTAAAAGTGGCTCTATACCTAATCACACAACTAAAAATCAAACTATTGCGAGTGGCTCGTTTACTGTTCCACACAATGCAGATGGTAGTAAGAGCATATCTTATAGTTTTACTGTAACTGATAACGCTAATCAATCTTACACATCAGGTAATGCAAGTGCAAGTGGCACAATGGCATTAACAAAGATACCACGATATGCAACATCAACTCAAAGTTTAAAAAGCAAGACAGAAACAACAATCACGATGAATTGGTCGAGCGATAACACAGTTGATTATATATGGTACTCAAAAGACAATGGCTCGAATTGGACAGGGGTAAATGTTACAGATGGCAAGAGCGGTAGTTATTCCATAAGCGGACTTTCTGCAAATACATCTTACAACATTAAAACAAGGGTAAGGCGAAAGGATAGTCAGTTGACTACAGATAGCACTAAGTTAAGTGTAACAACATATGCTTATCCTTATTGCACCAAAACACCTGATTTCACAATCGGTAGTGCGGTGACAATAGAGTTTTATAATCCTTTGAGTAGGTCGATTGCTTGGCAAATACTCGGTGCTGATGGCTCGGTTATAGGTGGTACATCTACCACAGGAACATCATACAAGGGCATTAACGGAGAAACATCTGTGACTAACCTTTACAAAAGCATCCCCAATGCAACGAGTGGAACATACTCAATTAAAGTAACTTATGGGAGTGTTGCGAACACCAAAACAGGTGGAAAATATTCAATTATAGGCACAGAAATACCTGTAATAAATAGTTTGAGTTACATTGATAACAACTCTACCACAGTAGCATTGACAGGAAACAATCAACACATAATTCAAAATTATTCTTCATTAATGGCGATAGGCTCTGCATCTCCTGTTAAAAGTGCTGGAGGTATAGCAAAATATGTGTTTGAATGCAATGGTAAAACAGTACAAGGGGCAAGTGCAGGAAACTTTAGTTTAGGAGCAGTAAACAGTAACAGAAATGTTGAGTTGAAATTAACTGTTACAGATACAAGAGGATTAACCGCATCAAAAACTATTACTGTAACAATGTTGGCACACAGTACACCAACTGCATTGGTAACATTAGAAAGATTAAATAACTATGAAGATGAAACCTATCTAACAGTTGATGGCTCTGTTTCGAGTGTAAACAGTAAAAACACTATGGCTATTAAATATCGCTATAAAGTTTCAGGTGGTAGTTATGGATCTTATGTGGATATCAATGATAGGCAGAAATATACTTTCTCTTTGAGCAAGGAAAATGCCTTTATATTTAATGTGGTAGTAACAGATGCTCTTGGCTCAACCTTTTCAGGTGAATATGTGCTTAACAAGGGTATGTTCCCTTTATTCATTGATACTGCCAAAAACTCGGTAGGAATAAACTGTTTTCCTGAAAGTGAGTATAGTTTAGAAGTTAATGGTCTTGATATAAGCACAATAAAAGAGTTCACAAAATCGCTTAAATTAACCGCTAATACTTGGACAGATGTTGGTATTAATTACACCGATTTAGCAACAGGAACTTATGTAATGCAAGTTGTATTGAATAACAATACATCTGCTATTAATAGTCAGTTTGGTGAGAGAATATCAGGCATTTTATCTTGGTATGCTCTGCCAACTAATGGATCGGATGCTGACCTTATCCCTGTATCTAAAGCAGGACACTCAAGAAACGGACACAATATCCAATTAAGAATATTAAGAACGGTAAACACAGGAGCAGGAGTTTTAAAACTGCAAATAATGGATGATGTTTCTTGGAATGGTAATGGTGATATTGTGTTTAAGTTTAAAAGGTTGATTTAAAGGTGGTGAGTGGATGTGGATAATACAATAATAATTGCTCTTATATCCTTTGCAGGAACTCTTGTAGGTACTCTTGGGGGTATCTTAACATCAAATCGGCTCACTATATACCGAATTGAGCAATTAGAGGCAAAAGTTGAAAAGCATAATAAGGTAGTTGAAAGAGTTTATATCCTCGAAAAAGATAAAGCAGTATTTGAGGAAGAAATCAAAGTCGCAAATCATCGCATTGATGATTTAGAGCAATTCCATAAGTAAGGAGGTATAAAAATGATAGATATTAAAATTAATATCACCAATAAGATTGCCAATGCTATTGGTACACCATTTATAGTTTGCGGAAATAGTGACTACACAGTAACATTCACATTTGATGCAGAATGGGGAGCATATCAAGAGAAAACTGCAAGATTTTTCTTTGTTTCGGATGGCATTGAGCAATACATTGATGTTTTATTCTCAGGAAACACTTGCAATGCTCCTGTATTACCTAACATTGAAAAGGTATTAATAGGTGTTTACACAGGCAACTTGAGAACAACCACAGGTGCAGAGGTAAGATGTAAAAGGTCAATTCTCTTTGGTGGCAAAGTTCACGAGCCTCCAACAAACGAGGATGTTTACAATGAAATTCTTGAGATTGTAGGCAAGAAATTAGGTAGTGAGGGCGGAACAGTAACAGGTGATTATTTCAAAGATGGTAACACCTTTATTCACGAGGGCAACCTTGATTTACTGGATGAAACAGATAACCTTGCAATAACCAAAACTGCAACAGGCTCTGCAATCACAATAGAAAGTGCAAAAGCACCATTACAACAATTAAAGTTGTTCGGAAAAACCGAACAAAACGGAATACCGACACCTGACAATCCTATTGAGTTAAAATCGGTTGGTGATAGTGGCTCGTTTATGGTGGGGGTATATGGTAGGAACTTACTTGAAGTAAATAACACTACTCAAACAAAAAACGGAGTTACCTTTACAAATAATGGTGACGGAAGTGTGACAGTTAGTGGTACTGCAACCGCTGAAACAACTTATTTATTAAATAGCAATGCAAGTATAAAACTACCTAAAGGCAAATATAAAATGAGTGGCGACCATTGGTTTATATATCTTAAATTAGATAATAAAATTCAAAACACATATAGCAGTTACAACAGCGATGTTTTTGAAATTGGTGACGGAAATTATACTTTTCAAGCACATATTTGGGTAGCAGGAAACTCTACTGTTAATTTTACTTGTAATCCAATGATTTTATTATTAGATGAAACAGATACAACTTTTGTAAAAGGCGAAACACCGCAAACCTTAACATTCACCGACACCTTGCGAGGAATAGGCGATATAGCAGACGAAAAAGACCTTGCAAGGGGTGTTACAACTCAAAGGTTTGGTATTGTTGATTTAGGTACTTTGAATTGGGTTGTAACAGGCTCAAGATTTCAAGCACAACCATTAAATGCAAAGCGTGTTGATGTGTGGAGTTTGGCAAATTTACTTTGCTCACATTACTTCGTAGATTATGCACAAAACACTTGGAGCGAGGGTAATGATAAAAGAATATCAATTAATCAAGGTGGATATATTCATATAGTGGATAAAGATTATACAGATGTTACGGCTTTTAAAACAGCTATGAGTGGTGTCTATTTGGTTTACGAATTTGCAGAGCCAATCGAAACACCATTAACCGAAACCGAACTTAATGCTTATCGTCAGTTAATGACTAACAAAGGCACAACAACAGTTTTAAGTGAGTGTGAAGATACTGAAATCACTTACTATATCAACAAACCTAATGCTCAAGCAATAGGCAATATTCATTCACAGATGAATAAAGATTATCTTAAATTACAACAAGCAATTATAGAGACAGGAGGCAATTAAATATGTTCGATTATACAGGTTGGCTTATAGCAGGTATTATTGATGGCTATAAAACAGGCGAGAGGTCTTTCAGTAGAACAACAAAGTTAACAGATGATTATTTAGAAGCAGGTAAAATAACACAAGCACAGGCAGAAGAAATTGCTATGGCTTGTCCTCAACCGAGTTATGAGCCTGAACAGGAAGAAGTAACAGAAGTTATCGAGCCTGAAACACCGATTGAAGATGAAACAGTAATTGAAGATGAAACACCAGTTATTGAAGAAACAACAGAGGAGTGATTAAGATGCTTGAAAAGGTAAAAACAATATCAAAGTATGTACTTAATTTTTTAACAATTACAAATGCTTTATTGGTAGGATTAGAGCCTATTTGGAATATTCCTTATGCAGACAAGGTAATTGCCACAATATCTGTTGTGATGGCGGTTATATCTACATATCTTTTAGGCAATAAAGCAATGCACACAATGAAAGGAGAATAAAACTATGGCAAAGAAAATTTATTTATCACCATCCTCACAAGATGCAAATATGTATGCAACAGGCAACACAAACGAACAGGAGCAATGCAGAAAGATTGCTAAGTACTGTGCAGATTATCTTGTAAGAGCAGATTTTGAGGTAAAGAATGGTAGTTATGGCACAATGTACTCAAGAATAGATGAGAGTAATTCTTGGGGAGCAGATTTACATATTCCTATTCATACCAATGCTTATAATGGTAAGATTACAGGCGGTACTCAAATTTATTTATATAAACTTACAGGCGAACACAAAAAAATTGGTCAAGCAGTTCTCAATAGACTTGCACCATTAACAGTTGGCTCTAGTCACGAAAGACTTGTTGCAAATAATGAGTTTTATGAAATCAATCAAGCAAATGCAATTACAGTATATTGTGAATGTGAGTTTCACGATACAAAAGAGGGAGCGGATTATATCCGCAATCATACCAAAGAAATTGGTGAGGCTATTGCTCAGGGGGTTTGTGATTACTATGGAGTGAAAATTGAACAAAAAGAGCCGACAAAATCAACCTTTAAAGCAAATGATTTAGTAAGCATCAAAAAAGGTGCAAAATATTACAATGGTAAATCTGTTCCTAATTGGGTATTAAAGCAGAAATGGTATGTAGCATCTGTAAAAGGTGATAGAGCAGTAATTAATAATAGTGAGGATGGCAAATATGCTATCAATAGTCCTATCAATATTGCTTATTTAGTAAAGGCGAAAAAGACAGATGTAAATACAATTAAAGTAGGTAGCACAGTTAAAGTTAAACAGGGTGCGAAAACCTATGATGGCAAATCTCTTGCAAGTTTTGTATATGGCAGAAAGCATAAAGTAAAACAGTTAAATGGCAATAGAGCAGTAATCACCTATTTAGGCATTACAGTTTGTGCAATCAATGTTAAAAACTTAATATTAGCATAAGAAAAAGGGGAGGGCATTTCTGCTCTCCCTGTTTTTTTATTTTATCATTTTCGTGAGGTTACGAAATAGATTTATTTTATTTTCTCTTTTTTGACTTCTCCGTTTTCGTATGTTGTAATCAATTCATCACCTTTAATCTCTACTACTCCATAAGGGGCATTAAATTTTTCTTTTTTAAGTAATTTTTGAATTGCAAATTCACTAAAACCATAATCTATTAAAAACTGTTTATTATCCATTGTTTTCCCTCCTTTTATTCTATATTTATATAGTATCACAATATATCTTCAAATGCAATATGCACCGCCATACTGCTTTTGCATATACATTAAAGATAAAAATATATATCAAGCGTTGAGTTTGCTTTGTTGAACACTATTTTTGAAATAATAGTTCTTAGTGCCTCATTCTTCGCTTGAGGGGTAACATCAGGACTTTCTATAAGTTTAATTACATTCATAACCTTTTTAGAATACTTTTTAGCATTAAATGTTTCTTGTGGCTTTTCGTTCTCTAATTCCTGCTCTAATGCGGATATAGTTTCGAGTATCTTTGTTTTATTCTCTTTGTACTCTTCAAGGGTATCAATTCCGCTTTGGTAAGCATCTTTTATTTTCTCCAGTTTATTCTTTTCTTTATTAAGCAGAGAAACAATGTTTTTAGATGTTTTAGTTGTAGGGGTAGTAGTTATATCAATTTTAAAATCAAGGCTCTTACAAGACGATTTCAGGGCATTTAAGACTATTTCATCGGCTTTTAGTAAAGATATGCTATGCGATATAGTGCATCCTCGCCTTGAGGTGTAATTATGGCATTGCACAGAGTTTCCTGCTTGACTATGAACAAGTGTAGCACCACAGTTACCGCATTTCAACAAACCTTTAAGCATAAAATTCACAGGTTGCTCTTTTCTTTGCCATTTTCCGTATTTCTTTCTGTTTTCTTTCAAAATCTCTTGTGCTTTGTCAAATGTTTCTTGTGTAACGATTGCCTCGTGAACTCCATCGGCAAGAATAAAATTTTCATCGTAGAATTTTCTTGCAGATGCTTTTTTCCCATCAGTAGACCATCTTGTTTTACCGCAATAGACAGGGTTATGTAAGATATACTCTACAAATCGCCTATCAGGTGAATTGCCTCTGTTTGTTTTTACACCAATGCTCTGTATATATGTTGCAATTTGGTTGATTTTAGCACCATTAATAAATCTATCAAATATCTCTCTTACGATTATTGCCTGTTCTTCGTTGATATAATATCTTTTATCTTTCATATCATATCCAAATGCAGAATGGCACAATGGTTCACCTCTTGTTGCTTTCTCGGTCATTCCTCGCTTTACTTCATCGCTTAAACGGATAACATAATATTCATCCATCCATTCGATTATTCTTTCAATTAAACTACCGAAATGGTCATCTGCTATTGGCTCACTTATTGATATAACATCAACATCTGCCTTTTTAAGCATCTTCTTATATACAATGCTTTCCTCCTGATTTCTTGCAAATCTTGAGAACTTCCATACAAGGATTGTATCAAAACTATTCTCTTTCTGCTTTGCAATAGCAATCATCCTGTTGAACTCAGGTCTTTTCTGTGCAGTTTTACCGCTTATACCCTCATCAATAAATATAAATTCATCAGGTATAATAATATCATTCTTTTTTGCAAATTGCTGAATGAGTTTTATTTGACTATCAGGGGAATATTCCAGTTGGTCATCTGTACTTACTCTTATGTAGGCACAACCTATTTTCATTCATATCAATCCTTTCTATTTTCGTATATCTGTTTTAAATCTGCAATTCTCATATCACAACATTTTTGGACATCTGCAATTCGCATTTCGCAAAGTTCCTTAATATCCTCAATTCGTTCCTCATAAGATTTAACTAAATCTGCAATTCGCATTTCATAGGTTTCTTTAAGTGAAACTGTACTATTTATTTCGATTTCTTTCTTTTTTTCATATCCAATAAGTTCGTTGAGGTCACCGCCTAATGCTATAACTATTTTTGCGATTGTTCCAAATCGTGCATCAGGTGTTTTGCCTGAATAGATATTTCTTATAGTAGGCAGAGGAATACCGCTTATATTTGCAATATCTTCAAATGTGAAATCACCTGCATTTTTGAGAGCAACTAAATAATCTCTTACTTTATCTAATACAATTTCCATTTTTAATCACCTTACATTAAATATGATATTTTTACCATTCAAATTTGTGTATATAAAAATCAAATTTGAGTATTGAAAATTTATGTTTTTCTATGTTACATTTTAAGCATCAAAAACAAATTTGTTGAAGTTGTACCATTTAATGTACTCGTTAACAATTTTGTATTGACAGGGGAAAATTTTTATAATAATATAAAAAACGAACAGACGTTCGATTGAGAATTTTCTTTGCAACGAGGGGGATAACTAATGGATAAATACGATGAAAAATTACTTGAGATGGTAGATGAGGAAACAATAGATATAGCGATAGAGGTTATCCTCGATTTTCTATCGCAACCTCAATCATCTTAAGTAACATTTCTTTTTTATCGTCAGGAACTTTATGGAATAGTTCGAGCAATAACTTTTCGCCATCGGTAAGGTTTTTATCGGTGGCGATTTCTTTTCTTTCCATCGGTACATCATATCCCATTAACCAAGCCTCATTAACATTGAGTGCCTCCGCCATTAAAAAAATCCTGTCTTGTTTTGGCTCAAATGCTCCGCTTAAATACTGGCTCATAGCACTTTTAGGAATTTTCGTTTTATTGCACAGTTCCGATTGTTTCATTTTTCTTAACGATAAAGCATAGTAAATACGAGATGCACAAGGCTCTTTCGTTTTATCGCTCATAAAAGCACTTCCTTTCTGTGTTTTTCCATTTACATATTATCACAAAAGTTTAGGAAAATCAACAGAAAATCCACACAAAGACAAAAAAAGTTTAGAAAATCTAAAAAAAGTTGTTGACAAACGAAAATCATTGTGTTACTATTGCCTTGTTCAGAAATTCTAAACTTGACAACAAGGGGGTGACACAATGAACAAAAAACCAAAATTTGATTACTCAAATCTTTTGGGTGAATTAAAAAGATTAAGCATCACACAAGAGGAATTTGCTTTAGGTATAGGCACTAATCCATCAACATTAAGCCTTAAATTGAACAATAAGGCTTACTTTAAACAAGTTGAAATGGAAAAGGCTTGTCAAATTTTAAAAGTTCCAAAAAGTGAGATTGGTGCTTATTTTTTTGTTCTTGAAGTTTAGAAAACTAAACAAAGTAACAGAAATAAAGTGTACTGCATAAGATACAACAAGGGGTGATGACTTTGGCAATTACATTTAGATTGTTTTTAGAAACTGAAACAGAAACAAAGAGATTTGAAGATTGCACCAAAGATGAAATAAAGGCATTTCAAGAGAATGCAACAAAGAGATTGAGCAACACTTTATCTCAATACTACACACAAAATCCACAGGAGTTTGAAAGGTTGGCGAGAGTGTGACTTTAGAGCAGATATTAGAAAAAGAGAAACAGAACAGATGCGAGGGCGGACAGTTCGGCATCAAGGCTTGTAAAGAGTGCATCGAGTTTGAGGCTCATTATTACAACAAATCGCTATACCAGTTATTAGGTGAGTATGTTGAGAAAGCAAAAACAGATATTTTCTTTAACAGGCGAATGATATTGGCTTGTTGGGAACTTATTAACAAGGAGTGAAACAAATGGATTGGACAATCCCTGCAATCATTTTATTTGGAGCAATGGGTGTTGGACTTGCTATGACACCATCAATCTTTAGAGAGTTTTGGGAATGTGTAAAAGAGGCATTCAGGGAGGAAGAGGATGAAGAGAAGATATATATGTAAATACTGCAATGTAAAAACATTCAATATAGAAATGTGTACTAATTGCAAAGAGAAATACACAATCCTGAAAAGGATTAAAAAGATACTTAAATAAGAACAGGAGAAAAAGCAATGATAAGTTATGCAGATATTGAAAAAGCAAATGCAACGATTAAAACAACAGATATTAAGGGCAAAAATTATGCGGAAGTCAACCAAAGAATAAAGGCATTTAGGATGCTCTTTCCCACAGGCAGAATACAAACACTTTTATTAAGTAATGAAAATGGTGTGTGTGTATTTTCGGCAGAGGTTGGTTATTACACAGAGCAAGGCGAATATAGAATGCTCGGTACTGGTACTGCATACGAAAAAGAAAGCAGTTCATTCATCAATAAAACATCATACATAGAGAACTGCGAAACATCTGCAGTTGGCAGAGCATTAGGAATGTGTGGATTTGGTATTGATGTTTCAGTTGCAAGTTATGAAGAAGTACAGAATGCAATTAATAATCAAGAAAAGAAAGCAGAGCCTAAAGCAACAGAAAAGCAAATTGAGATGTTAAAGAGTTTATACACCGAAACAGAGATGCCTGAAATTCTTAAATGGGCAAAGGTAACGGATATAAAAGATATTACAGTTGAAAAGGCAAGTGCTTTGATTTCAAAAAGAAAGGGTAAATAAAAATGGAAAAAATCATAAGAGTAGAAAATGGTGTATCAATCCTTGATGCAGAGGTAAGCAGAAAGATTGCAGAGTTTGAAAAGAAGTTAAAGGCTCTTAAAGAGCAAGAGGATGAATTAAAACAATTAATCCTTGAAGAGATGGAAAAGCAGAACATCATCAAATTAGAAGATGAAACAAGTGGCTTATCCATCAACTACATAGCAAAGACTTACAGAGAGAGTTTTGATGGTAAGAAGTTTAAAGAAGAGCATCCTGATATGTACGATGATTACATCAAGATGTCACCAGTTAAATCAAGCATAAGAATTAAGGTTAAGGGGTGATGATATGGAGGCAATTATTATTACTGCGATGATATGTGCAACACTTATTATTTTAAGTTTTAATAATAAAAAGAAGTAAACAGAAAGGAGCAGAAACTTGAAAGAATGGCAAATCAACAATCATACAGTTGAGTTTATAGAAGAACAACATATTTACCTTGTTGATGGTGTAATAGTTCCTTGTGTTTCAAATATCCTTGCTTATAAATTCAATGATTATTCAGGAGTAAGCAGAGAAGTTTTACAAAGAGCAAGTGAAAAAGGAACAGAACTTCACAAAATAATTGAGAATTTTGAACAACTGGGAATTGAAAGCGATTTAAGAGAGTTTAAAAATTACTTATTCCTGAAAAAACAATTCAAATTTGAGAACATAGCAAATGAGTTGCCTGTGCTTTACGAGAAAGGCGGTAGAGTGCTTTTTGTCGGTACATTAGACCAAATTATCGAGAGAGATGGAAAACTCGGTATAAACGATTTTAAGAGGGTTTCTGCACCGAATAAAAACAAGATAGCATATCAACTCAATTTATACAAAATGGCTTATGAGCAATCATACGGAATGCGGATTGATTTTTTATCATTTACCCATTTAAGAGAAGATGTGCGAAAGTTTCACGAGTTACCAATCAATGAAAAGGTGACAGAAGATTTACTAAGTGAATTTATAGAATGGAGTGATAACAATGTTTTCGATGATACCATCTGAGGAATACAAAAATTTGATTACTACTGATTTAAACTACGAATTTTTAAGGGCAGAACATCGTCAAGCAGTTGAAGAAATAAAAGAACTCAAAGCAAAACTCGGTGAAACTCAGGAAAAACTTGCAGGGTTGCTATGTTGTATAACACAAGGTATCAAATCTCCAAAATGGGAAGATAGCAAGTATGAGGGTTTTGATTTGGCAGATAACAAAACCATTGCAGACTACATAAACAAAAACTTTTTAAAAGATGGAATTTTAACAGTAAGGAGTAATGACAATGCTTAACAATGTAATTTTAATGGGCAGATTAACTGCAGATGCAGAATTAAGAGCAACAACTACTGATAAATACGTTGCAAACTTCTCAATAGCAGTAGAAAGAGATTTCAAACAAAACGGAGAAAGACAAGCAGATTTTATCAATCTTGTTGCTTGGAACAAGACCGCAGAGTTTATCACTAAATATTTTAGCAAGGGGGATATGATTGCGGTACAAGGCACATTACAAACAAGAAGTTATGAAAAAGATGGCATCAAGAGAACTATAACAGAGGTATTAGTTGAAAAAGCGAGTTTCTGTGGCGGTAAGACAGAGAAAAAAGAAGAGCCTGAAATTGAAACAGACCCATTTGAGCCTGATGATGAATTGGAGTTACCTTTCTAAATGAAGATAACAGGAACAATTAAGGATATTGTGCCTGAACTCTTAAAACTTGAGATGGACAAGTTGTATGTTTGCGAAATCAAGCAACCGAAGTCACAGAGGAGTTTGCAACAAAACAAACTCCTTTGGAAACTGGTACATAACATAGCGAAAGCAACCTATCAAGATGATATGGATGTTTACTGTGGAATATTAGAAAAGGCAGATGCTTTGAGCGATTATGTGATAACTGCAATAGAAATGGAAGATGCTTTGAGAAAGTCTTTCAGGGGTGTTAAGTTCATAAGAAAGCAAGAAGTAAATGGCAAGGAATGTTATGTATATAAGGTTTATATAGGCTCTTCAAAAATGGATACAAAGGAAATGACGGAGTTGCTTGATATAACCTTGCAGATATGCGGAGAGTTAGGAATTGAGGTGGATTATGAGTAAAACAGAATACTGTATTATGCCACCAAATCAACATTATAGCATTACAAGAACACAAATATATTGCCACAGACACGAGGTGTTTTTTGGCAATCCTAACAGGCAGAAAAGCATTAAAGATGGGTTGGTAGTATTCCTTAAACCTGAGATGCACAATATGAGCAAAAAAGGGGTACATTTCAACAGAGAATTTGATTTGTACTTAAAGCGAATTGCAGAGCAAAGATGGTGCGAATATTACGGAAAAACCATTGACGATTTTATTAAAGAATATGGGAGAAACTACCTATGAAAATTACAAAAATATATTTAATAACTGTTGTATGTGCCACAGTATTTTGGAGTGGTTTATTTAGCATCTATTACAAAGCAGATGAAGTAACCACAGAGCAAACAACAAAAACCGAAACCACAACGGAAGTTACAACAGAAACAACAGAGCCTGAGAATATACCTTTAGGCGAGTTCAAGATAACAGGCTACACTCCAACTTGTACCCATTGTTGCAAAAAGAGTGATGGAATAGGTGCAAGTGGTAGAAAGATACAAGTTGGTAAATCTGTTGCAATGAATAGAGCAGATATGAGGAAATACAATCTTGAATATGGCGATAAGATTTATATTTCAGGTATTGGTGAAAGAGTGATTGAAGATACTGGATGCGGACAAGGTGTGATTGATGTTGCTTGTGATAGCCACAACAGTTGTTACAAGGTAACTGGATATTATCAAGTCGAGGTGATTTTATGAATAGCAGAGAAAAAGGTGCAAAGGGTGAAAGAGAACTTGCAAACAAGTTAAAAGAGTATGGATATGATTGCAGAAGAGGTCAGCAATATTGCGGAGCAAATGGAGATGCAGATGTTGTTGGCTTACCAAAGATACATATTGAGTGTAAGAGGGTTGAGCGATTAAATCTATATGATGCAATGGCTCAGGCAAAGCAAGATGCAAGAGATGGTGAAGTTCCTGCGGTATTCCATAGAAAAAACCATTGTAAATGGTTGGTAACAGTAGAGTTAGATGATTTTATAAAAATGTATAGGGAGTGGAGCGAATGACACAATGCGACATTATTTTTAAAGCGATGTTAGAAAACGAGCATAAAAAAGAATGGATGGCAACTGATTTCCAAAGTGGCAAATATTTTGTTGGTTATGAGGCAACTGCAAGAATGAGCGAACTTGCAAAGAAACATCCTGATATTTTTATAACTGGTAAAAGAGGCAGATTTAGAACTCTTGCATTAGACAGAACAAAAGATTTAAGCAAATACAAAGAATACTATAAATTGATTTGAGGGGTGCAAATATGAACTTTAAAAGCAAACAAGAATTAGTTGGCTTTGTAAAAGAGCAAACAGGCTTTGTTTTAGAAAATGAAGAACACTTCTTGAATAGCAACCCTTATTTACTTTATACAAAAATACCAAGAGTTGTGCAGAATAGCATCCTCTCTTTATTTCATAAGAAAAATATACAAACAAACGAACACACGAACAACGGATATTGGATATATCTGTTGAATGATTAAGGGGTGAAGAAATGGATGAAAAGAAATCATATTATGCGATAATTCCTGCCAACGTAAGATACGATGCAGACCTTACACCTAATGCAAAGTTGCTATATGGCGAAATAACCGCTTTATGTAATGAAAAAGGTTATTGTTGGGCGAGTAACGATTATTTTTCAAAATTGTATGGTGTATCAAAATCAAGCATTACGAGGTGGGTATCTGCATTAGTAAACAAGGGTTACATATTTAACGAGGTAATATATAAAGAGGGTAGCAAAGAGGTATTAAATAGATACCTTAAATTAACAAGTGACCCTATAAGCAAAATTGCGGATAGGTATAATCAAAAATCAAGTGACCCTATAAGCAAAATTGCGGATAGGGGTATAGTCAAAAATGATGAGGATAATATTACATCTATTAATAATACATCTAATAATACATATCAATCTATCAATCATAAGGAAATCGAAGAAACAGAAAAAGCACCTGCAACATTAAAAGATTATGAGCGATATGACCGATTGATTAAAACAAACATAGGTTATGATGTTTTATTAAATGAGATAGAGCAGTCGCAACTTGAAGAGATTGTATCAATTATGATTGAGATATGTTGCTCTAATGCTAAAACAATAAGAGTTGGTAAAGAAAACAAGCATAGTGAAGTAGTTAGAAGTCAATTCCTGAAACTTAATAGTTTTCATATCAGGTATGTGATAAATCGAATGCAAGAAACACCAACAAAAATAAAAAATGTGAAAAGTTATATAGTGACTTGCTTATACAATGCACCTATCACAATGGAAAACTACTACACCGCATTAGTTAATGCGGATATGCACGAGATGAACGAAACAAATTAAACAAAAGATAAAATTATTTTAGGAGTGAAAACACTATGAGTATTAAAGGTTACAAGGTTTTTGAAAGCGATTGGACTTGCAGAGGATTTCAATATGAGGTGGGAAAAACATTTAAACACGATGGGAATATTGAGATGTGCGGTGCAGGGTTTCATTTTTGCAGAAAAGCAAGTGATTGTTTTAATTATTACAGTTTCGATAGCGGTAATAAGGTTGCAGAGGTTGAGGCAATAGGACTTGTTGAAACACAAGGCGATAAATCAGTAACAGATGAAATTGTCATTGTGCGAGAGATTGAATGGCAAGAATTATTAACTATTGTTAATGAGGGCAACGATTGTACAGGGTTATGTAACACAGGCGATAGGAACACAGGCAATTGGAACACAGGCAATTGTAACACAGGCGATAGGAACACAGGCAATTGTAACACAGGCAATTGTAACACAGGCGATAGGAACACAGGCAATTGTAACACAGGCGATAGGAACACAGGCAATTGTAACACAGGCAATTGTAACACAGGCAATTGGAACACAGGCAATTGGAACACAGGCAATTGGAACACAGGCAATTGTAACACAGGCTATTTTAATACTAATGATGGTGTTGTGTATGCTTTCAATAAGCCTTTAGAAATGAGCAGGAGTAAGTTTTTAGATATTAAAGGTGTACAAGTTCTTAATTGGCATTATGAAAACAATTGGTGGGTTTATTCGCAGAATATGACCGAAGAGGAGAAAAAAGAGCATCCTGAACACGAAAGAACAGGCGGTTATTTAAAAACAGTATCTTTCAAAGATGCCTGTGCTTTAATGTGGGAAAGAATGACCGAAGAGGAAAAGAAAGCAGTTGAAGATATTCCTAACTTTGACAAAGAAGTATTTAAAAACATTACAGGCATTGAAGTGTGAGGAGGTTGTTTTAAATGGTATGGATTAAATCAGGAGCAATCGGATGGTTATTGTTTGCGATATTTATAATGGCATAATTAAAAGCAGGGAGTGATGCAGATGATAGGTGATAAAATCAAAGAACTGAGAAAAGCAAGAGGTTTATCGCAAATACAACTTGCAGTTCAATGTGATGTTTACCCTGATTATATTTCGTGGTGGGAAAGTGGCAAAAGAATGCCATCATTACTCAATGCACTATCATTAGCAGATGCTTTCGGTGTTTCTCTTGATGAGTTATGTGGTAGGTGTAAAAAATGAATGATTGTATTTCAACAGAAAAACAACTATCACAAATAGGTGATGACTGGGTGCTGAAACATTTAAAAGTAGGCGAATATGCAGAAGAAAGCGAGGCTGAAAACAATGCAAAATGAATACATAGACAAAGGTGCATTATATGATGCTCTTTGGGATGCAAAGGAAGAAAAACAAGTCAAATCACTAAAAGGGGTTTTTGATTTTATTGATAAATTCCCAGTTGAAGATGTTGTGCCTGTGGTAAGGTGCAGAGAGTGTAAACACTTTAAAACAAACATCAATAAAGAAAACTATTGCGATATTCACTCTACAAGATGGGATAAGTTCTATGTAAATGAAAATGAATATTGCAGTAGAGGAGAAAAACGATGACTTATATATTATGGGCAATAGCATTGATTATGCTTTATGAAAGGGTGATTAAATGAAAGATATATGTTTTGAGAAAAAGTGTGTATTCAGGCAAAAGGTAGATGAGGGGGTACATTACTGCCCATTTCCAAATTGCTTTATAGAAACCGAAAGAAAAAGGCAGGAGGCAAAGAAGAATGAGAGGAATGAACAAAGTTTATTATCTAAAACTGGAAATTAGAGATTTAGAGGAAGAACTAAAAACAATAGCATCTGTAAGTGCTATGAACTATTCAGGAATGCCTCATTCAACAGATGTAAGTGATACAACATACAATCTTGCCTTAAAGGGAGAAAAACTCTTTAAAAAATTAGTTCGTAAAAAAATAAAGTTGCTTGAAGAGATAGACCGCATTGAAAGTATCATTGAGCAAATAGAAGATGATGAAATAAGAGCAATGGCAAGAATGCGATTTATCAAAACAATGAAATGGGAAGATATAGGCGAACAGGTGCATATGGATAGAACAGTATGCAGTAGAAAAGTAAGAAAATATTTACAAGGAATGGAGTTGTAAAAAATGACCTGTAAAGATAGATTGATTGAGTTGATAAGAGATGCAAAGAAGAACACAAAGGGGGCAAATTGCGATTTAGAAAGGGAGCATTCTATTGCCGATTATCTTATTGAAAATGGTGTAATTGTACCACCTTGTAAGGTAGGTGATACTTTGTGGGTTGTGTGGAGTTATACTAAAGCACAACAAAAAAAGGTATATCCTGTTAAGGTTTATGCATTGCGATATGACAACAAGAAAAACAATATGCGAGTGTGTGTCGAGGGAGATTTCAAGATTGATTACTGTGATGGTTATTATACTCATCGTTATCAGGGAACATTCTCTTGGGAAAACATCGGCAAAACAGTATTTCTCACAAGAGAAGAAGCAGAACAGAAGTTGAAAGGCGGCAAACAAGAATGAGAGAAATATTATTTAGAGGGAAAAGGTTTAACGATGAGGAAAACGAATGGGCATACGGCTCTTATGTTAAACAATATGAGTGCGATATGATATATTTCCCAACCGCAGAAAGTGACGGATTTGATTATGCACATATTATTCCCGAAACAGTAGGACAATACACAGGCTTGACCGATAAGAACGGAAAGAAGATTTTTGAGGGGGATATTGTAAAGTACGAAAAATATGCAACCGAAATTTCCAATAATGTATATGTGGTGAAATACGATACCGAACTTGCAACATTTATAGGTGAAAAATATAGCCAAATTCACGTAACGAGTTTTACAACATTTGAAAATGATAGTGAATTTATCGAAGTCATCGGCAACATACACGATAATTCTGAACTATTGAAAGGCGGTGCGGATAATGGCAAATGAAATTATATTATATGATTATGAGATTTCAGATGATTGTTGCAATGAAGATAGTTTTGGTTATGTTTGTTTAAAATGTGGTCAATGTGGCAGAAAATTTGCGAATGGTATGTTACAGAAAGAAGGTGCGGATAATGGCAGAGGCTAAAAAGTGTGATAGATGCGGAAATCTCTTTGAGGCAAATAATTTTATAGATATAAGCGAGGTAATAATTAGTAATTTCTTTAGTCCTATAATTCCAGAGAGTGCAAGGAAAAAGAACAGAGCAATGAAATTGTTAAAGGATGTTTGTGACCTTTGTCCTGAGTGTGAGGAAAGTTTGAGTAAGTGGTTTAACAACAAGCAACAGTTAAATCTTGAAAAGTTGAAAAAAGCAAGAGATAAATATATGAATATCAATATGTATTTATGCAGACTATGTGACGAGCAACAAGAAAAGATTGAAAGACTGGAAAAAGAAATAGAGGAAAGGAATGAGCGGAAATGAAAAGATTTATATAATGGTGGTAATGATTAAAAGTTGCACACAAAATCACATTTGATAGTGCTATAATGTTACTGTGGAAAAGTAAGCAAGAGCAACTGTCAATGAGGCGGTTGCTTTTCTTATTGGTAGAAAGGGGGCAAAGGTTATGAGCGAATATATAACTTGCTCTCGATGTGGGATAGTTAAAAGAGGGCATATATGCGATAAGAAACCATACAGAAAGAAAGAGCGAGATAGCAAGGCAGATAAGTTCAGGAAGAGTAAGAGATGGACTGATAAGAGCATAGAGATAAGACAAAGGGATAAATACTTATGTGTTGTATGTATGGCTAACAGATATAACACCATTAACCAATTCAACTATAACAAGTTAGAAGTACATCACATAGAGAAACTTAATGAGAACTATGACAAGAGGTTAGACAATGACAACCTTATAACATTATGTGCACACCATCATAAGTTAGCAGACAATGGAGAGATACCAAAAGAAGAACTCAAAGAGTTAATAAAGGAGTAAAAGAATATGAGTAATAAAGAATTTGCAAACAGAGTTATACAGTTAGTTAAAGACTATGCAAATGAACATCTTGATAAGAGCGATAACATACAGATAACAGAGGATGATGTGTATATTGTATGGCTTTGCAAGACATTACAAAATCACAAGGCATTAGCATCAACAACATTAAGTGATGGTATGTACTATGAGATTACATATAACGGAGATACCAAACAGATTTACTTTGATGCTTACAAGAAATTTGAGAACAGATGTATTGAAATTTAATCCCCCCCATCAAATACTTTTTAATTTTTTTGTGGAGAAAAGAC
>JAZLDW010000024.1:0-13937 GCA_045614945.1 Clostridia bacterium
GATTGAGGGACTTGTAGAGACCTCGCTTAACCTTGGGGTTGTAGAAACAAAAGAGGACGAGATTGTTATGCTCTATGCACTAAGAAGCAATAAAGCGACGGCTCTTGATGCCCTGAATGAAAAGCTGACGGTGTTTGCAAAATATAATTCATGTCGATTTGAGACATCAGGCAGATATGAACCATGGGAATACAGAGCGGAATCACCCCTTCGTGATTTGTATGTAGAAACATATAAAGAGATATGCGGCATAGAACCGGAGGTAGCGGCTATACACGCAGGGCTTGAGTGTGCGGTGTTTGCATCAGCTATTGATGGTCTTGATTGTATAGCAATCGGACCTGATATGTTTGGTGTTCATACAACAGAGGAAAAATTAAGTATAGAATCAACCCAGAAGATATTTAATCTGTTGTGCGGGGTGCTTAAAAAGAGCAAGTAGAAAAAAACGAGCTTTGTCTGTTGACAAAGCTCGTTTATATGTATATAATTCATAGTATACAGATAGAAATAGTATAGTATATGGAGGCCAACATTATGAAAATATCCACAAAAGGACGGTACGCTCTGCGTGTTTTGGTTGACTTGGCAGAACATGGGGGCGAGGGGTATGTATCGTTGAGTGCAATATCTGTGCGTCAGGGAATATCAAAAAAATATCTTGAGCAAATTATTCCGTTGCTTAGCAGCTCCGGAATGCTTGTGGCAAACAGAGGTGCGCATGGAGGGTATAAACTTTCAAGGCCTGCCAGCAGATGCACAGTCAGCGAGATTTTAAGGCTTACCGAGGGCAGTATCGCTCCGGTATCTTGTCTTGAGGGAGAATACAATGATTGCGACAGATGTGCAGAGTGTGATGTACTTTATGTATGGCAGGGCTTTTATGATATGATTGAGAACTATTTTGGCAAAATTACTGTTCAAGATATTATAGATAAAAAAAGACCGCGAAAAACCAGAGACGATATTGTTCTTTTATAAAAAACATAGTCGCCTTGCATTGCAAAGCGACTATGTTTTTGCTATATTTTTCGTATTATTTTATTTATTATAGGAGTAAGTATTGCAAATGCAGCAATGCTCATCAGCCATTGGACGGGCGAAGAAACAAGTGACACCATGGCGGCACCGAGTCCGAACATGGGTATTTCTGCAACAAAGTAGCCGAGGGTTACAATAAACAGGGCGAAAATCCCTGCCACAATAATACGCTGTATGTTTATATTTTTATATAGTATTTTTCCGATGACAAAGCCCATTATTCCTTTTATTATAAAAGTTGCTGGTGCATATATGGGGTATCCTGAAAAAATATCTGAAAGCGAGTGTCCGATGGAACCCACAAGTGCCCCTGGGATTGGACCGAGAAAAGCGGAGGCAATATAAATTATACTGTCTCCAAAGTGCACATAGCCTGTAGGGGTTGCAAAGTGCGGAAACATCGTAAGCACTGTTGCGAGTGCTATGAAAATCGAAGTTTTTGTTAATTCTTTTAAATTCATGTAAGGACTCCTGTAAAAAGTTATTTATAAAAGTTTATTATAGTTTACTACATAAATGATTTAAGGTCAAGTGGAAATACAGTCTGAAAAAAGATAAAATAACAAGATTATATACCTATGATGACGGGAAAATACTCGTTTACAACAAAAAAAGAATAATATAAAATTATTTTATATTTATACAAGGAGGAGATAAAATGCTGAGCAACATAAATATAAGTGGCGAAGTTTTTTGCGAGCATGCTTATTTGTCTTATGATATGTGCTTTAACAACACGCAAAATGGGGATGTTGTGGCAGAGTATATCTTTTCTCTTCCTATGGGAGCGGTTATTTCTGATTTAAAGATTATTCTTGCAGACAAAAAGGTTATAAAACCAACTGTTATATCGGCAACACACGCGGCAAGGATGTGGGAAGCATCTGCATCGGGCTTTTGTATGAATCAGATAGACGATGTGACATATGTTCTGCGTATCGGCGCTATCGGAAGAGGCGAGAGTCACATAAGGCTAAGGGCGTATGTGTATATGCCGCGCCTGGCAAACGAGAGCGTCCTTACAATCCCCCTGACGCGCGGGGTGGGCGATGGCGGCGACATAAGCTGTGATGCAGAAATTTCTCTTATCCTTCATAATAGAAATGGTGACGCAAAATACTTTTCTCCGACGCACACCTTGATAGAAGAAAAATCAGGGAGTGGGACAATGGTTTCCACAGGGAACATTGCAGCTGACAGAGATTTTTCTGTCAGAGTATTGGGCGACAGAATAAACTCTGCAATTGCTGCGCAGGGAGCGTTGTGCTCAAGTATGTTGTGTCGTCTCTACCCTGATAAAAGTTTTTTTGCAGCGGCGCAGAAAAGGTGCGAAAAATTATTGATAATATATGATGCGACAGGTTCCCTGACGGGCGGTGCGTCAAGAGTGGGGCGTACCCTCCTGCTTGAGATGGCAAAGGGATTTAAAGGGGATTTTGCAGCAGTTATGACTGGGGACAAACCTATTCTTTTGACAGATGGATTTTGTAAGTGCAATGACGAAAACATTTCTGAACTTGCAAAAGGCTTAAGTTATGCCGCTACAGGAGGTTCTCTATCGGAGGCGCTTGGGATGGCGAGTGAGATGATGGAGGATGATGTTCTGCCGGTTCTTGTCTCGGGGACAGAGGTCTTTGAAGAAATTTATATAGATAAATTAAACCATAGCGGAATTTGTTCTGTTACTTTGGGTGCTGTGGCAGCGGCGTCAAATATTGATAATTTTGTAAAGAGATGCGGAGGACTAAGGGCTCATATTTTTGGTAATGACAACATTTCAGACAGGGCTTGTGAAATCCTTGAAGAATTTAAAAGTTTGAGATGCAAGAAAATAGAGGTAACCTCATCTGTGGGTTTGGCAACTGTTATTTCGGATACCTCAAACTGCGATGAGGGAATTACTGTTTTTGTTCAGTACAGAGGAGATGTCGTTCCGAGAGAATTTATACTCAGAGGCGAGATAGAGCAACGCATCGTATTAGATGATGTCAGTATCTATCATAGCTTTGCGCCAATACAACTTGTTTGGGCCGAGTATTTGTCTGCTAAACTGAAAAAGAAGATAGAGGTGTGCCCGATAAGCGAGCTTCAAGGTCTTAGAGAGCAGCTTGAAGAGGTTGGTATAAAATATTCAATTATAAATTCTGAAACAGCGATGGCGGCGGTGTTTGATGGTACCAAGACCGAGGCGATAAGGACAGTCATAAAAACACGGGCGCAAAGGCCGTGCGATGTGTTTGAAAACAAAGCTTCTGCGTTTAATGAGGTCGACGAGGCAAGATTGACAAATAAACAAGGGGCGGAACTTATTGACGCGTGTATGGATATTATAATCAGAAGTGTCCGCGCAGACGGGGCAATCTGCACAGACGGAGAGATAGACATGCAACTGCGCAAGGGGCAGACGCTTGTGTGCGTTCTTGCGCTTGTGTGTGCAGGGTGTGCAGAGAAATACTCTTCAATCATAGAGGCGGCGAGGGATTATATTGACAGATACCATACAGACAAAATCTATTACACCGAGGACGCAATAGTTGCAAAAGAGATGCTGGAGAACTTCTTTGGCAAGGAAATAGGGTTGCCTGCGGGGTTTGTTCCGGACCTGCTTACCGCAGCAAGAATGATTGCTCAAAATTAAAAAAGAAATAGCAGAAAAATTAGTAAATATTTTTTTCAAAATTGCTTGACGGGGAAGCTTAAAAGTGGTAAAATAATACGAAGTTGTAACGATATAGAAAGGAGCGGAACCGAATATGCCTATCACATGCATGACATCATATGATATATTTATTGCTTCCGCTTTCAATTGTATTGGTATTTCTATTTCAAATTTTAAACATAGAGGACATTGAACTATTGTTCAATAGTCCTTTTATTTTTATTTTCAAGGAGTGATTGTATGCATTCAAAATCAGCAGAACTCATTTTAGAGAATGGATTGCGTTTCAGAGGACGCACCTTTGGTTATACAGGGGATGTTGTCGGAGAGGTTGTTTTTTCAACTGCCATGACAGGATATCAGGAGGCAATTACTGACTCTGCATATTGCGGACAGATTGTTGTGTTGACATATCCGTTAGTTGGCAACTATGGTATAAACCTTGAGGATATGGAATCGGACAAGCCTGTGCTTAACGCTCTTGTTGTACGAGAGAAGTGTGATTATCCCAACAACTTCAGAACCGAGATGGATCTTGATGGTTTTCTCCGTCAGAACCGCGTTGTTGGCATTGAGGGTATAGATACACGCGCGCTTACCCGTGTAATTCGTGACTTGGGTTGCATGAAGGCAATCATCACAACGCAGGAGCTTTCAGAAAGTGAGATTGCAGCAAGGTTTTCGGGATTTGATAACTCTAATGCAGTAGAGAGTGTGAGCACAAAGAAAATATACGAAATTGAGGGCGAAGGTAAACACATTGCGGTAATCGATGTGGGTACAAAGAAAGGAATCCTTCGAGCTCTGACAGACAGAGGATGCAAGGTTACTGTTTTCCCATATAACGCATCGGCAGAGGAAATTCTCAGCGTAAAACCCGATGGCGTGCTTGTATCAAGCGGCCCTGGAACCCCTGAGGATATTCCTGGCACGGTAGATACAGTTAAGGAACTTATCGGCAAGCTGGCGCTCTATGGTATTTGTCTTGGACACCTCATTATTGGTGCGGCTCTTGGGTGTAGGATTGAAAAACTTAAATTTGGTCATCACGGCGCAAATCAGCCGGTAAAGAACACAAAGACGGGCAAGGTAAGAGTGACCGCACAGAACCACAACTATGTATTAGTGGATGTCCCGGGCGATATTGATGTCTCGTATACAAACATAAATGACGGTAGTTGTCAGGGGTTGTGCTCAGAAAAACTTAGAATCAGAACTGTTCAGTTCAGACCTGAGGATTATCCGAGCTCTCACAAAAAGGGCAACAGTATATTCGATGAATTTGAGATATAGGAGGGGGATTTATGCCAAAGGATAATAGTATAAAAAAGGTATTGGTAATAGGATCAGGGCCTATTGTAATAGGTCAGGCTGCAGAGTTTGACTATTCAGGAACTCAGGCGTGTCAGGCGCTTCGCGAGGAAGGCGTAGAAGTTGTACTGGTAAACAGTAACCCTGCAACAATTATGACTGATGTGCAGACAGCTGACAAGACATATATTGAGCCTCTTACAATTGAAACAATTGAAAACATAATTGCCAAAGAGCGTCCTGACAGTCTTATTGCAGGCATGGGTGGACAGACCGGGCTTAACCTCTCTTGCGAGCTTTATGATAAGGGGATTTTAGACAAATACGGAGTTCGCGTAATTGGTAGTTCTATTGAGACAATCAAAGAGGGCGAGGACAGAGAGTGTTTTAAAAATCTTATGGAGCGCACAGGTCAGCCAATCATCAGAGGTGAAATTGTAAACACAGTTGAGGACGCGGCGGATTTTGCGAAGGAAATTGGCTACCCTGTTATCGTTCGTCCGGCGTATACACTTGGCGGAACAGGTGGCGGTATTGCTGAAAACGAGGCGGAACTTATAGAAATTGCGACACAGGGCATTCACCTATCAAGAGTCGGACAGGTTCTTATAGAAAAGTGTATTCGTGGATGGAAAGAAATTGAGTTTGAGGTTATCAGAGATGGGGCGGGTAACTGCATAACCGTCTGCAGCATGGAAAATGTTGATCCTGTCGGAGTTCACACCGGCGACAGTATTGTTGTTGCACCGGCACAGACACTTGCAGACAGAGAGTATCAGATGCTCCGCACTGCAGCGCTTGATATAATTGACTCAATCGAGATAAAGGGTGGTTGTAATGTACAGTTTGCTCTTGATCCCAACAGTTTTGAATACGCAGTAATTGAGATTAACCCAAGAGTTAGCCGTTCTTCTGCACTTGCGTCAAAAGCAACAGGATATCCTATTGCAAAGATTGCGGCAAAGATTGCTCTCGGTTACAATCTTGATGAGATTAAAAACGCAGTTACAGGTACAACCTATGCATGTTTTGAACCATCCGTTGACTATGTTGTTATGAAGATACCTAAGTGGCCGTTTGACAAGTTCTTCGGGGCAACCCGTAAACTTGGTACAAAGATGATGGCAACAGGAGAGGTAATGTCAATCGGCAACACCTTCGAGGCAGCACTTTTAAAGGGTGTGCGCTCGCTTGAGATAAAGCAGTTTACTCTTATGAGAGAGTATTCTATGGGCAAAACATCGGAGGATTTAAAGAGAAGAATCAAAACGCCTGACGATGAGAGACTTTTTGACCTCGCAGAGCTTATTCGCCGTGATTACAAGATAGAGAAGATTTCAGAGATTTCGGGTATGGATCCGTTCTTCCTCAAAAAGATAAAGAATATCGTCGATATGGAGGAGGAGCTCAAGGAATACTCTCTTGATACACTCACGCCTGAGATTTTAACAAAATACAAAAAAATGGGCTTTGCAGATGAGGGTATTGCTCAAATTATAGGCTGCAAGGGTGCGGACATCCGTGACCTACGCAAGCAGTATGGCATGAAGCCGGTATACAAAATGGTAGATACATGCGCAGGTGAGTTTGAGGCGGTTTCGCCGTACTACTACTCAACCTATGATACAGATAACGAGGCGGCACCGTCAGATAAAAAGAAGGTGCTGGTTATCGGTTCTGGTCCTATACGCATCGGTCAGGGTATCGAGTTTGACTATTGCAGCGTTCACAGTATCAACGCGCTTAAGAAGTTTGGTATTGAGACAATTATTATAAACAACAACCCCGAGACAGTAAGTACCGACTTTGATACATCTGACAAGCTTTATTTTGAGCCACTTACAGAAGAAGATGTTATGAGTGTAATTGACCTTGAAAAGCCCGATGGCGTAATTTTGCAGTTTGGCGGACAGACAGCCATTAAACTTGCAAACTTTTTAGCTGATATGAATGTGCCTGTACTTGGTACATTGCCAAAACAGATTGACGAGGCAGAAGACAGGGAGAAGTTTGACGACCTGCTCGAAGAACTCAATATCAAGAGACCAAAAGGTAAAGCGGTATGGAATGTTGAAGAAGGCAAGGCGTGTGCGGATGCACTTGGTTATCCACTTCTTGTTCGTCCGTCATATGTTCTTGGCGGTCAGGGCATGGAGATTACACACAATGAGACAGAGCTTACCCTTTATCTTGAGGATGCCTTTAAGAAGGACGCAGATAACCCTGTTCTTATTGATCGTTATCTCAGTGGCAAGGAGCTAGAAGTTGACGCAATATGCGATGGTACTGATGTGTTTATTCCGGGTATAATGGAACATCTTGAGAGAGCAGGTGTTCATTCAGGCGACAGTATTTCGATTTATCCGCCACAGAATGTATCGGAAGAAATCAAGCAGAAGATAATGGATGTTACGCGCAGAATATCTGTTGCGCTTAAGGTTATCGGAATGATAAACATTCAGTTTATCGAGTTTGAAAATGATCTTTACATAATCGAGGTAAACCCGCGTTCAAGCCGAACAGTGCCTTATATTACAAAGGTTACAAATGTGCCGGTTATTGAACTTGCGACAAGAGTAATGCTTGGTGAGAAGTTAGCCGATATGGGATATGCGTCAGGCATAAATCCGGAGCCGGATATGGTTGCAGTAAAGGTGCCTGTCTTTTCAACAAAGAAACTTCCGATGGTTGAGGTTAGTCTTGGCCCTGAAATGCGTTCAACAGGTGAAGTTCTTGGCGTTGGCAAGACTTATAACGAAGCGCTTTATAAGGGATTTGTAGGGGCAGAAATGATGATTCCGGTTGCTGGATCAAATATCCTTGTGACAGTTTGTGACAGAGATAAGGAGAACTTCCTTCCGATTATGGAGAAGTTTAAGGCGGCAGGATGCAGTTTTGTTGCCACAACGGGTACTGCGGACTTTCTTGAAAAACATGGCTATGAAGTAAAAAGAGCCAAGAAAATCAGCGAGGGTGTCCCAAATGTACTTGATGTAATCAGAAGCGGAATCTGTGATCTTGTTGTAGACATCCCTAAAAAGGGTAATGTCAAAGAGAGTGACGGATTTAAGATGCGTCGTACAGCATCTGAATGCAGCGTCAACATTCTGACATCAATTGACACCGTCAATGCGCTTGCTGATGTAATGGAAGCAAATTTTGAACTTTCAAAAACAGAGCCAATAGCAGTAACAGATATAAGATAAAAATAACCGCGACCCATCAGGGTCGCGGTTATTTTTTAGCTTGTCTACATTTTGTCGGGGAATGGATATCTGTATGCTGCAGCTGACATATACATGGGGGCATCCTTTATCAAAAACAAAATGATAGTCAGTGGTATGTTTCCTAATGTGCTCAGCACGGTGTACAGAAGTATGTGTTTGCATGAAAACAGGCTGTAGAATTTATGGAATATGAGCGCCTTGAGCGCCGAGACGACAAGTAAAAGCAACGACGAGCGTGCCAGCTGGAGCAAAAGCTCCAACACAAAAAGAAATACAAGAACAAACCCCAGTCGCTTAATGCGAAAGCCGAGGAGTTGATATTCCTCGCAGATTTCGCCGATAATAAAATACTGCACAATGGGAATAAAGACAATCCATAAATGCTTGACCGAGGCGCGTTTGCCGATGGAGTAGAGCGAAATTGTAGACAGAACATACAAGACAATATAAGTTGTGGCGGTAAAAATCCAGCCAAGCGCCACACCTATCCAGTTTATCAAGAACTGAAAATCCATTTAAATCATATCCAATCTCTTTGTTTTGTTTTTTGTATGATAACATATATTGTAGCATTTTTCAAGAGAATTTATTTAAAAAAATGTTAAAAACCTATATATGCCCTTGACACATATGTATATTTATTTTATACTTAAAAATATATATGTATATATTTTTGGAAGGAATGAGATTGGTTTGGCTGATAACAAAAAATTAGTAGAAGAAATCACACCAATGGGGGAGGATTTTGCCCGTTGGTATACAGATATTATTAAAAAGGCACAGCTGTGCGACTATTCGGGCGTAAGGGGTTGTATGGTAATACAGCCGTATGGTTATGCTATATGGGAGAACATTCAAAAAGGTCTTGACGCTCGTTTTAAAAAGACAGGTGTTGAGAATGTATATATGCCTATGTTTATCCCCGAGAGCCTTCTCCAGAGAGAAAAGGACCATGTTGAGGGTTTTGCACCTGAGGTTGCATGGGTTACTCACGGAGGAGCGGAAAAGCTTCAGGAGAGACTTTGCGTGCGTCCTACATCGGAGACTTTGTTCTGTGAGCATTATGCAGGTGCAATCCGTTCGTACAGAGATCTTCCAAAGCTTTATAATCAATGGTGCAGTGTTGTAAGATGGGAAAAAACAACGCGTCCATTCCTCAGAAGTATGGAATTTTTATGGCAGGAAGGTCATACCGCGCATGCAACTGCACAGGAAGCGCAGGAGCGTACAATCCAGATGCTCAATGTTTATGCAGACTTTTGCGAGCAGGAGCTTGCGATTCCTGTAATAAAGGGCCAAAAGACAGACAAAGAAAAGTTTGCAGGAGCGAATGAGACATATACAATTGAGAGTCTCATGCATGACGGAAAAGCGCTTCAGTCAGGTACAAGCCACAATTTTGGCGACGGCTTTGCAAAAGCGTTTGGAATTCAGTATCTTGGCGACAATAACGAGCTTGAGTATGTTCACCAGACTTCGTGGGGCATGTCAACTCGTATAATTGGTGCTATCATTATGGTACATGGTGATGATGCGGGACTTAAACTTCCGCCGAGGATTGCGCCTGTTCAGGCAGTTATCGTTCCGGTTGCCCAGCATAAGGAGGGCGTTCTTGACGCGGCAAGAGGCCTTTATGAAAGGCTCAGCGAAAACTTCCGCATGAAGCTTGACGATAGTGACAAGTCCCCCGGATGGAAGTACAGTGAATATGAAATGAGAGGGGTTCCGGTTCGTATAGAACTCGGCCCAAAGGACATAGAGAACAATCAAGCTGTGCTTGTAAGCCGTGTGGACAGAAGCAAGAAGTTTGTTTCGCTTGATAAAATCGAGGAAGAGCTTGCGGCTTTGCTTGATAATATTCAGCAACAGATGTATGATGCTGCACTTAAAAACAGAGAGGAAAAGACAAGCAGCGCAAAGACTTATGAGGAGTTTTGCTCTCTTGTTGATGAGAAGGGCGGCTTTGTCAAGGCAATGTGGTGCGGCGACGAAGAGTGTGAACTTAAGATAAAAGAGGATACAACTGCAACATCAAGATGTATACCATTTGAACAAGAAGAAATTTCGGATGTATGTGTATGTTGCGGAAAACCTGCAAAGAAGATGGTATATTGGGGTAAGGCGTATTAATAAGATTTAACGGGGGTGGTTTCAAATGGCATGGTGGCAGAACTTCTATCATTCGGCAATAAATCAGCTTTCGCTGTTTGGAATTGCCGACTGTATTGATATAGCTCTTGTATCGTATATTGTATACAAGGCGCTTAAGTTTATAAGAGATACCAAAACGATTCAGCTTTTAAAGGGTGTTATTGTTGTAATTGCGATTACGCAGATAAGCTTTTTTGCAAAGCTTAATACAATGTATTACATCCTCAGCAACTTCCTTCAACTCGGAGTTATTGCCCTTTTGATTGTGTTCCAGCCGGAGCTTCGTCGTGCACTTGAACATACAGGCAGAAGTGCGGCGGGAAAATGGTTTACCACCCACACAGAGTTTGATGCAGAGTCACAGCAGGTGATCCGTGAGATTTCAAGAGCGGCGCTTGCTATGTCTAAGACGCGCACAGGTGCTTTAATTGTGCTTGAAAAGAGAGACAACATCAACGCTTTTGTAAGTTCGGGAATAAAAATGTCGGCAGAGGTTACGGGCGAGCTTTTAGAAAACATATTCGTGCCAGACACACCTCTTCATGATGGCGCAGTTGTTATAAGAAACTGCCGTGCAGAACTTGCAAGCTGTGTTCTGCCGCTCTCTAAAAACCCCGACATCAGTACATCATATGGCACAAGACATAGGGCGGGTATAGGCATATCTGAAGAATCTGACGCGATAGCTGTAATTGTGTCAGAGGAGACAGGCAGAATTTCAATTGCCCAGAAGGGCGTTTTGACAACCGGCTATACAGAGGATACACTCAGAACAAAACTTGTTGAACTGCTCGGAGCAGATTCGGAAGAGCAGAGCGAGGCAAAGGGCAAGTTTAAATTGCCAAGCCTTTCAAAAAGGAGGCGGGATTGATGAAAAAGTTTCTTGCATCAGATAACTCGCTTAAGGTATTGTCTGTCATAATTGCTATATTTATATGGATATATATTGCGATAGTTATGGACCCTGCAATTGAGATTTCGGTTAGAGATTTGCCGATTCAGTTTATGGGACAGGAAAACCTTGAAAACAGAGAACTTGGCATTATGAGCGAGTCTGCCACAAGTGTCAATATAAAAATAAAAGGCAGCAGAAAAAAGATGGGCAACTATGATATGAAAACCATCATAGCTAAGGCGGATGTGTCCGCAATCTACGAAGAGGGAGACCATTCGCTGCCGATTGAGATTGTAATTCCATTTGAAAACCAGGGAATAAGTTCGCAGAGCTTGTACTCTGTAGATGTAAAGGTAGAAAAGACGGTATCAAAACAGTTTGATATAGAGGTCAAAACCTCGGGGTCTCTTGCAGAGGGATATATGTCGGGAGATATAAAGGTTGACCCTAAAAGGATTACAGTAAAAGGTCCTAAATCAGCTGTTGAGGAGATATCAAAAGCGGTCGTAAAACTCGGTTATGATAGGGCGGGTGTTGATATTGATACAAAGCTGCCCGTTGTATTCTTAAACGAGGGCGACAAGGAAATGACATCGCATGACGCTATAGTAAAGAGGGTAAAAGCATCTGTTTCTGAGGTGATGGTACATTGCCCTGTTTTGAAGCTTAAAGAGATAAAACCAACCGCAAACTTTGGTTGGGCAACCCTGCCGGATAATTTTTCATACACAATAGAGCCATCGGTTCTCTATGTGTATGGCGAGGATGGAATGGCTTCAAATGTGGAAGAAATAAGAACGGCAGAGGTTCCGCTTGACAAGCTCATGGAAAACGAGAAGATAAAGGTAAGGCTTGAAATTCCGTACGGCGTAAAAATACTTTATGATATTTCTGAGGTAGAAATCTCGGTAAAATAACAAGGTTGATGATTCATGCATATAGTCATTGAAAAAATAAAAATGCCAGTCGGGCATAAAAGAGAAGATGTAATTTCAGCCGCACAAAAAATTGTGCGGCTCTCTTGCATTCCTGCAAGTGATTTTTCTATATACAAGCAATCAATTGATGCTCGCAGAAAGAACGATATACACTATGTTTACACGGTTTGTGCAAGGGTTCCTGACGGGACAAAACTTCCGGGGAATTTAAAGGAACTTGAAATGGGTGAGGATTTAGAAATTCCCAAAAGGAATTTAAGAACCAGACCGATTGTTGTTGGGATGGGACCTTGTGGTCTGTTTGCGGCGTATATCCTTGCAAAATCGGGAAATCCGCCGCTTATAATTGAGCGTGGAGAGGATGTCGATGCCCGCACACAAAGGGTGCAGAATTTCTGGAGGACAGGAATACTTGATACAAACTCAAATGTTCAGTTTGGCGAAGGCGGAGCGGGCACATTCTCGGATGGAAAACTTAACACCCGCATAAATGATTTAAGGCAAAGGTTTGTACTTAAAACCTTTACAGATTTTGGCGCCCCCAAGGATATAATGTACAAGTCAAAACCTCATGTTGGGACAGATGTCTTGTGCGGAGTAATCAGAAATATGAGAGAAAACCTCATAAGTATGGGAGCAGAGATCAGGTTTAACACTTGCGTGACTGATATAAAGGTAAAAGGTGGCAGGATATGCGAGATTGAACTAAACGGCAGTGAGAGCATAGAGTGCAAAAATTTAATTTTGGCAATCGGACACAGCAGTCGTGATACATATAAGATGATGGAAAAAAGGCAGATTGCAATGGAGGCAAAGCCGTTTGCGGTCGGCGTGAGAATAGAGCATACTCAAAGTTTTATAGACAATGTTCAGTATGGTGGAGTCGAGGGTCTGCCACCTGCAGACTATCGCCTTGCTTACAATGGGGAGAGAAACTGTTATTCGTTTTGTATGTGCCCTGGTGGCGTTGTTGTCAACGCATCGAGCGAAGAAGGTATGCTTGCTGTCAATGGCATGAGTGAGTATTTGCGTGATGGTAAAAATGCAAACAGCGCCTTGGTTGTAAATGTAAAACCGACGGACTTTAATAATGGAGTGCTTGGAGGAATTGAATTTCAGCGGAAGTACGAAAGACTTGCGTTTATGCTTGGTGGAGGGGACGGAAAAGCCCCTGTACAGTTGGCGAGAGACTTTTTGGACGATAGGCCGACAGTTCAGCTTGGTGATGTTTTGCCGACGGTTACAAGCGGATATAAGACGGCAGAACTTAAAACCTGTCTGCCTGAATTTGTCGCAAAAGGACTTTGTGACGGATTGATAGATTTTGAACATAAGATAAAAGGTTTTGCGCGAGGAGACGCTGTCCTGACGGGAATTGAGTCGAGAACATCCGCTCCTGTCAGAATTAAAAGAGGAGAAAATATGCAAAGCATAAATGCAGAGGGACTTTATCCTGCAGGCGAAGGCGCAGGATATGCCGGTGGAATTGTCAGCGCGGCTGTAGATGGAATAAGAGTGGCTCTTGCCCTTATTAAACAGGATATTTAGAGTATTGCACAGAGTATAAGAGAGGAGAATAAAAATGGGAAGATTATTTGGAACAGATGGTGTTAGAGGTATAGCAAATTCAGAACTTACATGCGAACTTGCAATGAAACTTGGAAGAGCAGCTGCGATGGTTCTTTCAAATAATGCAAGGCGTAGACCAAGTCGGA
>JAZLDW010000025.1:0-4522 GCA_045614945.1 Clostridia bacterium
TGTAAGGCTGATATATCCATCAGCGTCTACAACGATATATCCTTCCTTCTTCAAAAGGCCAATCGCCCGACTGACACTTGGTTTTGAATAATTCATATGCTCTGCTACATCAATAGACCGAACACTGCTTTTTGATTTGCATAAAACATAAATCGATTCTAAATACATTTCGCCCGATTCCTTCATGGATATATCATCTCCTTCTTTAGTTTATGTAGGCTTAGAATTGTTTTTCCTCTTTAATCAATTCTTCTATTGGTTTGTCTTCAACATACAGCCCTGACAAAACCGCCTTATCGTCTTTTATTCGTATTGTTACATACGCATCTCTCTGGCCCCTGATCATAGATTCTGCTTCGGGCGCCATTGTTTCTTCCATATAGTATCTGTCAAGGGGCATAACAAAATAATTTTCTTCCTTGCTTGTTATGTATAGTGTGCCCTCGGGCTTTTCCTCAACAACTTCCTTAATTGTGGCAAAACCATCCGCGCCAATTTCTAAAACTCCGTACCTCTTATCCTGGCGCTCTGAATAATCAACCTCATAATCATAACTAAACGAGACATACCTTCCGCGAAAAGCGTCATAGGGATCAAAGGGTTTTACTCTTATCCTGACCTCTTCTCCGTTTCTTAATGTATCATACTTATCCCATATCATATATGACGGAACACAAATCTGCAAGGCAGCAGTAACTATGAGAACAAACAAAAGCATCTTTTTCATACTGCATCCTCCTTAAATCTCTTTTTTGTTTTTACGAGGTACAGGTTAAACAGTAAAAACCCTACTCCTACGGCAAGGAAGACAATGCCTCTTACAAAAAGCTGCAAACCACTGTCGAAAAACCTCTGTACTATCAACACGCACAAGGTTATCATGCCAATGTTGGCACTATACATATCAAACTTCCTTATTCCATCAAATATAAACATAACACTGATTGCAAATAAAATCACATTGTATATTATCATAAATACCAGACCGGCTGCTTCATTGCTTAGATCGAGAACAAACCATATTCCACGCACAAGTAATGAGACAATCACTGCTGCAGAAAATACACAATTATCCTTTTTGATCGTGTTAATTATAAACATTCCCAGCCCTGACGATATCACTAATATGGTAAATGTTAAAAATACATTGCTATCAAAACCACTTCCATAATACCACGATTCCCGATAGGACAAAACAAGCATCAGGATAATGTAACAAATTTTTCCAATACCTGCAAAAACCTCCCCACAGCTTGGAAGTTGTTTTGATGCTGACAACAACAAAAGTACATAACCAAAAAGAATAAAAGACATATCGCCACCGGCATACTTTAACATAAACACCAGAATCAGCGCAAGCGCTGATATAGCCGTAGCAAATGACAAATATGTACTTCTGCCGCCCTTGTCTCTGCACTTTCTGAGTGCATATACACCACCTATTGCAAAGAGCACTATTGATAATGTGGCATCAATAGCGGGATTGTTTGCAAAAAAGAGTGCACCGTTGATTGTCGTCCAATAATAAACTATCAACGGCGAAATCGCCTCCATTACAAGCATAGATGGAAGAAAGAGTATTCCGCATATCAAAAGATAATTTGTAAAATCGCCGGGGATATGAAAAATCTGTCCGACAATTGCAATCGACGAAAAAACTCCTGCCATATTAAGAAGAGCCGCACTCTCGCGAAATGCCTGACTTTCCATTTTGCATTTATAAACAAAGAATACTACTGCCTGTGATATCACGAGCGGCAAAAATCCGATAAACGCTCTGATGGCTATCGGCAATGCATACCACCAGTTGTTTGCACTCAGCATTACAATACCCATACCAATAAGGGCAGACCCAATTATAGAAAACAAAACCAACATAAGGTTTATGTTTTTCTTTGGCTCATACATTACCTTCAGCCTATTGGCGGTCTCCTGATTTACAATTTCATTCTCGCACCAATTATCTATCTCTTTCAAAAGCCATTTTTCTTTTTTCACATAACCCCTCCTAACTATCCTTAGTTTTTATGCATTCATTATAACATTACGACTTCTGAAAATCAAGCACCATAATTTAATACAATTATTGCATAATAAAATCCCAAAACCTATTGACAAATATTTCTTGTGGTGATATAATACATTGTGGTTAGCGATGGCTAACTATTTGTTTAGCGTGACGGTTAGCAATGGCTAACCAAAATATATACAGGATGGGTGATATGATATGACCTTAACTCAGGCAAAAGAGGGCAAAGAATATATCATTACAAATATAAAGACTGCTGACGAAGAGTTAAACTCATTTTTATTTTCACTTGGTTGTTACAGCGGCGAGACGATTACCGTAATCGCCCACATCAAAGGCGGGTGTATCGTCGCAATAAAGGACGGCAGATATAATATAGACAATCAACTTGCAAATTCGATTTGCATATAGGCATATTCTTCTTGTGCTTATTGCTTATTTTTATACCAGAGGGTTAGCATTTGCTAACCACCATTATAATCAGGAGGGACAACAATGAGACTTGCACTGACGGGTAACCCCAACTCGGGCAAAACTACAATGTATAATGCTCTGACCGGCAAAAACGAAGATGTTGGCAACTGGGCAGGTGTTACCGTAGAGAAAAAAGAACATAGCGTTAAAAAAACTTACCTTAGCGGCATAGACAACGTTATTGTTGTAGATTTGCCGGGAGCTTATTCCATGTCTCCCTTTACCTCCGAGGAGAGCATTGCAAGCACCTACATAAAAAACGATAATCCTGATGTAATCATCAACATTGTGGATGCCACCAACCTTAGCCGCAGTTTGTTTTTTACTACTCAGATTCTAGAACTTGGCATCCCCGTAGTAATTGCGCTTAACAAGACTGATATTAACCAGAGAAAAGAAACATATATAGATACAAATATTCTCTCTGAAAAACTCAACTGCCCCGTGGTCAAGACCATCTCTACTTCCGCCGAGGGCTTGAGAGAAGTTATAAAAATTGCTGCATCACTGGTGGGCAAAACTCAAATCCCTCCGTACTCTCAAAATGGCATTGATGTATCCGACAAAAGAGGTGCAGAGAAGGCAGACAGATTGCGTTTTGACTTTGTAAACAAGTTAGTAGCCCTTGCAGAAACCCGCAAGACCCTCTCAAAAGACAGAACTTTTCAGGATAAAATAGATATTATTCTTACAAAAAGATGGGTCGGAATCCCCTTCTTCGCACTTATAATGTATGCAGTGTTCTGGATTTCTCAATCAGGCCCCGGAGTGTGGATTTCCGACTGGCTTGTCGGGGTTTTAGAAGGGTTTCAATCAGCCGTTGCTGTCTTCTTTGCAGAAGCAAACCCTCTGCTATCCACCCTTCTCATAGACGGAATCTTCGGCGGAGTTATTGCAGTAATCGGTTTTCTGCCTCTTGTTATGATTATGTACTTCCTGATTGCCCTTCTTGAAGATTGTGGCTATATGGCACGCGTATCTGTGGTGCTTGACCCCATCTTCAAAAAAGTTGGCCTGTCAGGCAAGTCTGTTATCCCTTTCGTCATTGCAACAGGCTGTGCCGTCCCGGGCGTAATGGCAAGCCGTACGATTCGCGATGAGAGAGAGCGCAGAGCAACCGCTATGCTGACACCCTTTATGCCATGTGGTGCAAAACTCCCCGTCATCGCACTTTTCGCAGGGGCTTTTTTTAAAGACGCACCGTGGGTTGGTCCACTTATGTATTTTTCGGGCATTGTCCTGATATTCTTTGGCGCACTTCTTGTAAACAAGATCACTGCACACAAGGCAAAGAAGTCGTTTTTTATTATCGAACTTCCCGAATACAAGGCGCCAAGTCTGTGGCGGTCTTTTAAACTGATGTGCGACCGCGGATGGGCATACATAGTAAAAGCGGCTACAATAATCCTTCTTTGCAATACCGCAGTACAGGTTATGCAGACTTTTGATTGGAACTTTGCAGTTGCTAAAACCGCAGATTCTTCTATTCTCGAATCAATAGCCCGGCCCTTTGCATATCTCCTTATCCCCGTGGTAGGCTACCACGCATGGCAACTTGCGGCGGCGGCTATTACAGGCTTTATTGCAAAAGAGAATGTAGTTGCAACCCTTGCAGTATGCTTTACCCTGACAAATGTCACCAACGAACTCCCCGGCGCCGCGCCGGAACTTACCGCAGTTGCAGCACTTGCATATCTGATGTTTAACTTGTATTCTCCACCTTGCGTAGCCGCAATCGGGGCGATGAGTTCTGAGATGAAGAGCGCAAAATGGCTTTGGGCAGGTATCTCTTTGCAACTTGGCATTGGTTTTACTGTCGGCTATCTTGTATACCAGGTCGGCACTATTATTACTACAGGTTCTTTCGGCGCAGGATTCCTGGGCGGGCTTGTCGCCATAACCGCTATGGTTATAATGCTGATTTTTACTGTCAGAAAATCAAACAATATTGCACAAAAAGGAGTAAAGTAATATGAAGACACTCCTTCTTATCATAGTTATAGTTGCTATTTTATTTTT
>JAZLDW010000026.1:0-107262 GCA_045614945.1 Clostridia bacterium
TAGACTACGATAAGAAACCTGGTGAATGGATTCCTAACGAAAATGGCGACAACAAAAACTTGGAAGCAGTAGCATTCTTGCAGAAACTTAATTCTGCTCTATTCCATAAATTTCCAAATGTTCTTATGATAGCCGAAGAGAGTACAGCTTGGCCAATGGTTACCAAACCTACTTCTCTTGGAGGACTTGGATTTAACTTTAAATGGAATATGGGCTGGATGCACGACATATTGGATTATATGCAGTGCGACCCGCTCTTTCGCAAGGGCAACCACAACAAACTGACATTTTCGATGATGTACGCCTTTTCAGAGAATTACATCCTTGCACTATCACACGACGAAGTTGTTCATGGAAAACGCTCTCTCCTTGACAAGATGTGGGGGGATTATAACGAAAAATTTGCACAGCTTAGACTATTGTATGCTTATATGTACGCACACCCGGGCAAAAAACTTTTGTTTATGGGTGGCGAGTTTGGGCAGTTTATAGAGTGGCGCTTTGCAGAACAACTTGACTGGATGCTTGATGATTATGAGCTTCACTCAAAAATGCGGGCATATTGCTCATACCTTAATGATTTTTACAAAAGCCACACTTCTCTTTATGAGATAGAGCGCGAGGGGGATAACTGGCGCGGCTTTAAGTGGCTTTGCGCAGATGATGCATCAAACAGCATCTTATCATTTATGCGTTCAAACGAAAAGGGCGACGAAAAAATTGCGGTTGTAATAAACTTTACACCCGTTTGCCACTCCGAATACATTGTAGGCGTGCCCGAATGTGGAGAATTTGAAGTGGTAATGTCTACAAATGCAAAAGCGTTTGGGGGAGACGGCAGAGGATCTCGCAAACTCAAAACAAAACCCAAACCACATAACGGCTTTGACAATTCCATTAAACTGAATTTGCCTCCTCTTACGGCAGTATATTTAAAGTTTACTCCTGCTGATACTTCATGCAGGATTGATAAAAGCAAGTAATCCTGAACAAAACTTTTGTTGGCGCTCACAAACAGAAGAAAATATAAATTAAGTGGGCAGAAAGGCCGGATAGATACGTTATGAAATCAAAAAATTGTGTAGCAATGATTCTTGCAGGCGGACAGGGCAGCCGTCTTGGCATCTTAACGCGCAACGTCGCAAAGCCCGCTGTTCCATTTGGAGGAAAGTACAGAATTATTGACTTTCCGTTGAGCAACTGTACCCACTCGGGAATTGACACAGTGGGGGTGCTTACACAGTATCAACCGCTTGAGCTCAACACTTATATTGCAAGTGGACAGTCGTGGGATCTTGACCGTTCAAATGGCGGCGTTTATGTTCTGCCTCCCTATACCTCTGCCGAAAAAGGCGAGTGGTACAAGGGTACAGCGAACGCAATATATCAGAATATAGGTTTTATAGAACAGTTTAACCCCAAATATGTTGTTATCCTCTCGGGTGATCATATATACAAAATGGATTACAACAAGATGGTTCGTCAGCACAAAAAATCTGGTGCAGACGCAACCATAGCGGTTATAGAAGTACCTTGGGATGAAGCTTCGCGATTTGGAATAATGAATACCGATGCCGACTCTAACATAACCGAGTTTGAGGAAAAACCAAAAAATCCTAAGAGCAACCTCGCCTCAATGGGTGTTTACTGCTTTAGCTGGGATGTTCTTCGCAAATATCTCACCGAGGACGAAAGCGACCCGGATTCCGAAAACGATTTTGGTAAGAATATTATTCCTAAAATGCTCAAGTCTGGACTTAAACTTGTTGCTCATCGCTTTGATGGCTACTGGAAGGATGTTGGTACGATCCAAAGTCTCTGGGAAGCAAACATGGAGCTTCTTGACGATAACAAAGGATTGATGCTCGATGATGATGACTGGAGAATCTACAGCAAAGCGCCAAATAAACCGCCTCATTATGTATCATCATGTGCAAGGCTTCGCAACTGTTATGTGACTGAGGGTTGCGAAATTTACGGACATATAAATCACTCTGTTATCTTTGAGGGTGTAACCGTTGAAGAAGGTGCAAAGGTCGAAGATTCTATTATCTTTCCAGGCGCAGTTATCAAGAAGGGCGCATATATATACAAATCCTTGATCGGCACAGGAGCAATAATCGGTGAGGGCGCTCGTATTGGCTCTGACGAAAGCAATGCTAACACCGATTGGATTAACAGCAAAATATGCTCTGACGATATTAGTCTGATTGCTCCTGATGTTGAAATTGGAGATGGAATAAAGGTGTCGAGAAACTCTATGGTTACCGAAAATATTACAAAGTAGGGTTTGATGCCTATTCAAATCAGTACAGAAAGGATACAAGGATATGAAAAATGATTTAATGGGTCTTGTCTTTGCAGCAAACCCTGAAGCCGCAATGGGAGAGCTTACAGGAGTTCGTTCTCTTGCTGCCATTCCCTTTGGAGGCAGGTACAGAATTATAGATTTTATACTTTCTAATATGGTAAACTCTTCAATAATAAATGTGGGAATCACCACTCCATACAACTACCGCTCCCTATCTGACCATCTTGGCACGGGAAAAGATTGGGACCTTGACAGAAAAGGAAACGGTCTCTTTATTCTCCCTCCCCGAGAAGTAACAGACATATCAGATGTAAAGGCAGGAATCGATGTTATACATGATGTGTCGTACTTTCTCAGCAAGAGTCGCAAGGACTATGTCTTAGTTGCAAATTGTAACACAATTTGCAACATAGACTATTCAGAGGTTTTAAGATTTCATATGGAGCACGAGGCAGATATTACACTTATATACAACGAGGTAGAAAATCTTACCACAAAAGATCTTACTACACGAATTTTGCTTGATGTAGACAAAGACAGTATTGTTCGCGATATGCAGGTATATCCGATACAACAAAATTCAAATCTATCGTATATGCACATGTTTATTATCCGCAAGGATTTACTTTTAGAGCTTATAGGCGATGCAGTGGCACATAACAAACACTACATCTCAAAAGATTTGCTTCTTCCTGCGCTTGAACGCTTTAAAGTGTGTGGTTACAAACACGAGGGCTACACAAGACAAATTGACAATATCAAGTCTTTCTACATGGCAAATCTTGAGCTTTTGAATAAAAATATACGCGATGAGCTTTTTGGGCTTAAATCTGACACACCAATATACACAAAAATCAAAGACTCTGTTCCTACAAGATATGGCAAGGGGGCAGATGTCAGCAATTCTATAATTGCGGACGGTTGTGTTATAGAAGGAACCGTTAAAAACAGCATTCTCTTTAGAGGAGTTCATGTCGGCAAGGGTGCAACTGTCGAAAATTGTATAATTATGCAGAAATCGGATGTCATGGATAACTGTCTTTTAGAAAATGTAATTTTTGACAAAGAAGTGGTACTGAGAAGTGGAAAAAAGCTTGTTGGTCAGGCTACTTATCCTATGGTTATCGGTAAAAAGACTGTTATCTAATCCTTATCAAAAATTGCTGCTTGTATACGAAAGGATGATACTATGAGCAAAATTTTAATGTGTTCTTCAGAAGTTGCCCCCTTTGCAAAAACAGGCGGGCTTGGCGATGTTTTAGGCTCTCTTCCGCAGGCTCTTGCAGACCTCGGCCATGATGTCAGAGTTATTATGCCAAAATACGGATGTATTCCCGAGGAATTCCTCAACAAGATGGAGTTTTTATTATTCACATATGTTCCGCTTGGTTGGCGCAAAAAATACTGCGGCATCTTCAAGCTTGAGCAAAATGGCGTTACCTACTACTTTGTGGATAACGAATACTACTTTGCAGACCCATATCTTTATAAATGGAACGACCTTGAAAGGTTTGCATTTTATGACAAAGCATGCCTTGAGGCAATAAAAGCTCTTGATTTTAAGCCTGATGTAATACATTGTCATGATTGGCAGACAGGCATGATACCCGTGTTGCTCAACGCCTACTATGTTAACGACGATTTCTACAAGGGAATAAAGACAATGTTTACCATACACAACCTTCGGTATCAGGGCATATACTCAATTGATGTTGTATCTGACTTTTTCTCTCTCGGTCCGGAATTTTTTACAAATGACAAGCTTGAATTTCACGGGTGTGCTAACATGCTCAAAGGCGGAATTGTATACTCTGACTATGTTACAACAGTCAGCCCGACTTACGCAGAAGAAATTAAAACACCTCTCGGTGGCGAGAATCTTGACGGACTGTTGTTTGCAAGGTCAAACTCCCTCTCGGGAATAATCAACGGCATTGACTACTCTGTATACAATCCGCAGACAGACCCGTATCTTTATGAAAACTATACTGTCCGCTCGGTTGGCACAAGGAAAAAGATAAACAAGATGAAACTGCAGGAGCAACTTGGTCTCCCCATTGACGGCGAAAAGGCAATGGTTGCAATTATATCAAGACTTGTAGACCAGAAGGGATTTGACTTAATTGCAGAGGCAATGAACGATTTGATGCAGCTTGATATGCAGCTTGTCGTAATCGGCACGGGCGAGGCACGATACGAAGAAATGCTCCGCCATGCGGCATGGTGCAATCCCACAAAAGTCTCGGCGAACATTATGTTCTCAAACGACTTGGCACATAAGCTGTATGCGGCAGCTGATTTATTCCTGATGCCATCACTCTTTGAGCCTTGCGGTCTCAGCCAGATAATTTCCTTTGCCTACGGCACTATCCCTGTTGTGCGCGAGACAGGCGGTCTTAAAGACACAGTCGTTCCCTACAACAAGTACACAGGCGAGGGCAACGGCTTCAGCTTTGGTCCATACAACGCTCACGATATGGTGCACACACTCCATATGGCGCTTGAGCATTTTGGGGATAAAGAGGTATGGGATAAGATTGTAAAAACTGCTATGAAACAAAATTTCTCATGGAATGGCTCTGCCAAAGAATACGAAAATATTTACAATTCCCTGATTGGGTAAAAGAAATGCAAAAGTCGATATTTCCACACAATTGGAAATATCGGCTTTTTTATCCTCGTCAATTTAACCAAAATTCAAAAAAACACTTGATAAATTGCGTAAAATGAGGTAAAATTATTAGGACTATTTGTTTGTTTTGGCAACACACTCCAGACAGCAAAAAATAGGAACATATTTTAAGGAAAGGTATGGTTTATTCAATGAAAAAGATTGCATCAAACTCTTCCGAATATAAAAAACGCAAAGAGTTTATAAAAACCGAAATCATCGGCAAAGTTCGCAGATACTTTGGCAAAACTGTTGAACAAGCCACTACAAAAGAAATATACAATGCGGTTTCGTTCACAATCCGTGACGAGATTATGGAAAAATGGATAAATTATAAAGAGCAGGCTGATAAAAAGCCTCAAAAAGAGCTTTACTATTTGTCTTTTGAATTTTTAATGGGGCGTGCAATGGGCAACAACCTTATGAACATCGCAGAGACAGAGCTATACCGCGACGCCCTCGCAGAGCTTAACATCTCCCTTGACGAAATTGAAGAACAGGAGAACGATGCAGGTCTTGGTAATGGAGGTCTTGGCAGACTGGCTGCATGCTTTCTTGATTCTCTTACAAACCTTGAACTGCCCGCATACGGATGCGGAATCCGCTATGAGTATGGGCTATTCCGTCAAAAAATAGTTGACGGATACCAGATAGAAATGCCAGATCCCTGGCTTCAGGGTGGTAATGTATGGGATATTGCAAGACCGGAGGACACCAAAGAGATTCACTTTGGCGGTAAAATCGAAGAGTATTATGAAGACGGCAGAATGAAGTTCCGTCATGTGGACTACAACACAGTTCTGGCAGAACCTTATGACATGCCAATTACAGGCTTTAACAGCGAAACAATAAACACCCTCCGTCTTTGGAAGGCACAATCCCCCGAGATAATCGATATGGGAGAATTTAATCGCGGTGACTACGCCAAGGCAAGCGAAAACAAAGAACTTGCCGAGGTTATCTCAAAGGTTCTCTACCCTGAAGATAACCACTATGAAGGCAAACTTCTCAGACTTAAGCAGCAATATTTCTTTGTGTCTGCTACAATACAGTGGATTCTTGACAAACACAAGAAAAAGAACCTGACTATGCAGCAGATACCTGACTATATTCAGATTCACATTAACGATACTCATCCAACAATCGCAATCCCTGAGCTTATGCGTATTCTTATGGACGATGAAGGTCTCGGTTGGGACGAAGCATGGGATATTGTAAGCAAAACTTTTGCTTACACCAATCACACAATACTCTGCGAGGCTCTCGAAAAATGGCCTATGGCTATGGTTGACTCTCTTCTTCCGCGACTCGGCCAAATTATCCACGAGATTGACCGCAGACAGAGAGAATATCTGTGGGAGCGATTCCCCGGAGATTCAGGCAAGGTTGAATATATGTCAGTTATTTCCTGCGGTCAAGTAAGTATGGCAAACCTTTGCCTCACCGCCTGCCATAGCGTAAACGGCGTTGCTGCGCTTCATACAGAGATATTAAAGCAGGAGACTTTTAAGGATTACTACAGCATCTATCCTTATAAGTTCAAAAATATGACAAACGGCGTTACTTTCCGCAGATGGCTCTATAAGGCAAACCCAAAGCTCTCGGGCCTTATCAGCGAATCCATCGGTGATGGCTGGGTAAAGGATTATCGTCAGCTTGATAAATTGACACCATTTGCAGATGACAGTGCCTTTTGCGAAAAGTTTGCAAAAATCAAGCACGAGAACAAAGAGAGGCTTGCCAAGTATATTCAAGACACAAGCGGCATCGTTGTAAATCCTGACTCTTTATTTGATGTGCAGATTAAGAGACTCCACGAGTACAAGAGACAGCTTCTCAAAGCAATGCATATCATATACAGATATCAGAAGATTACCGATGGGGATGCTTCGGCAAATCTTCAGCCCACTACCTTTATCTTTGGCGCAAAGGCGGCGCCCGGCTACCATATGGCAAAGCTGATTATCAAGTTTATAAACGATGTTGCGCAGGTGGTAAACAACGACCCAAGAACAAAAGACATAATGAAGGTCGTATTTATGGAGAACTACAGTGTCTCAAGTGCAGAGCGCATAGTTGCCGCCGCTAATTTGAGCGAGCAGATTTCCACGGCATCTAAAGAGGCATCAGGCACAGGCAATATGAAGCTTATGCTCAACGGCGCTCTTACAATTGGTACAATGGATGGTGCAAATGTAGAAATTCGTGAGCAAGTAGGCGATGATAATATGTTCATCTTTGGTCTTTCATCTCAGGAAGTTCTAAACATTTACGCAGGTGGCAAATCGCCAAGCTCTGAAATATATGCAACCAACCCCGTAATCAAGAGAGTTATAGATACAATGATTGATGGTACATTTAACAAGGATAACATCTATTATGATTTGTACAAATCTCTTGTCATAGGCAATGGTGGTTTTGCAGACAACTATCTGCTTCTCGCAGATTTTGAATCTTATCTGCGCGCAAATTCAGCTGTAAAGGATAAATATCTTGACAAAAAGGCGTGGAATCGTTCTGCTGTTATCAACACCGCAAAGGCTGGGTTCTTCTCAAGCGATAGAACTATCGAGGATTATAACAGAGAGATTTGGCATTTAAGGTAAAATATAACGGAACGACACATAGGTCGTTCCCTACGGGATTGTCCCTCTAAACCAAATGAAAAAAATTAAATTATTATAATTCACAAAAGTGAAAGGATGTATTAAAAATGAAAAGATTTTTATCAATTATCTGTATTGTAGTGCTTGCTATTTCCTTAATAGCTTGTGGCGCAGAGAAAAAAGCAGAGAGTGACCTTGCTTATGTCACCGAAAAAGGCGAACTTATCATCGGTATGACACTTTTTGCTCCTATGGATTATATGGACGAAAACGGCGAGCTTACCGGCTTCGAGGTTGACTTTGGTAAGGCAGTATGCGAAAAACTTGGTCTTACACCTAAATTTATCGAAATCAACTGGGACGCAAAAGAGACAGAACTTAGTTCAAAGAACATTGACTGTATCTGGAATGGTATGACAATCACCGAAGAGAGACAGGCAAACATGAGCATCTCTGTTCCTTATCTTGGCAACAAGCAGGTTATGGTTGCAAAGGCAGACAAGGCAGCTGATTATGTTGCATCCGCTAATGGTGCAAAGGTTGTTGCAGAGCTTGGCTCAGCAGGTGAAGAACTTGCGCTTGAAAACGAATTCTTTGCTGATGCAGCATTCACAGGTGTTGACTCAATGGCAAAGGCATTGATGGAAGTTAAAGCCGGAACAGCAGATGTTGCTATTGTTGACTATGTTACATCTATCGGTTCTATCGGCGAGGGCACAGACTACACCGACCTCGTTGTTGTAGAAGCTGAAGATTTTGCGGCTGAAGAATATGGTATTGCTTTCAGAAAGGGCAGCGACATCACAGAAAAGGTTAACAGCGTTATTTCTGAGCTTGCTAAGGACGGCACACTTGAAGAAATCGCAAAAAAATATAAGCTTGAAGATTTACTCCTCGTAAAATAGTTTTCTACACTAAAACGATAGGTAAGGCTGGTACGGCAAATGACAAGTTCACTTCAAAATATAGTTGCGTCATTGTTTGAAGGTTTTTATACAAACTGTTTTATATTTGTAATGACTCTTTTAATGGCGCTACCACTTGGGCTTATAATCGCTTTTGGCTCCATGTCAAAATTCAAGCCCTTAAAATGGATTACAAAAACATTTGTCTGGGTCATCAGGGGTACTCCCCTGATGCTCCAGCTTTTTGTAGTTATGTATGCACCGGGCATATTGCTTGATATTCCCGTCGAATCGCGTATGACAGCGGTACTTATAGCCTTTGTCATAAACTACGCGGCATACTTTTCCGAGATATACCGTGGCGGAATCGAGTCTATCCCAAAGGGACAGTATGAAGCATGTCAGGTTCTTGGTATGACCAAGACGGAGGCATTTTTCAAGGTTGTTCTTTTTCAGGTTATCAAAAGAATCGTTGCCCCAATCAGCAACGAGGTTATTACTCTGGTAAAAGATACCTCTCTTGCAAGAGTTATCAGCGTTCCCGAAATCATTATGTGCGCAGAGCGTTTTACCAAGAAAGGACTTATCGGGCCCCTTTTCTCAACAGCAATTTACTTCCTTATATTCAACGGTCTTCTTACCCTGCTATTTGGATACATAGAGAAAAAGCTCGATTATTATAAAGGTTAGGCTATGGAAATATTAAGAATTGAAAACTTAAAAAAGCGCTTTGGCAAAACAGAGGTTTTAAATGGAGTTAACTTTTCTATGAACGAAGGCGAGGTTGTTTCTATAATCGGCTCTTCGGGCAGCGGAAAAACCACTCTCCTTCGTTGCATAAACTTTTTAGAACGTTCCGACGAAGGAAAGATTCTTCTCGATGGGGGACTATTGTTTGATGCCGCAAGCGATAAAAAGGTTTCTGCAGCCGAGTTACGCAAAAAACAGCTTAACTTTGGTCTTGTTTTTCAAGATTTTAACCTTTTTCCGCAATACAATGTAATCGACAATGTAATGCTTGCGCCAAGACTTCTCGCAAAAGAGCGCAAGGATTTTAAAACAAACAAAAAAGAAATATACGACGAAATCCGCAAAAACGCCGAGGATATTCTCGCGCGTGTCGGACTTTCTGAAAAACTTGAAAATTACCCATGCGAGTTATCAGGTGGACAAAAGCAGCGTGTCTCTATAGCACGAGCACTTGCTCTCAAACCAAGAATTTTATTCTTCGATGAGCCTACCTCTGCCCTTGACCCAGAGCTGACAGGCGAAATACTTAAGGTAATCCGCGCACTTGCAGCAGAGAATATTACAATGGTTATAGTTACTCACGAGATTGATTTTGCACAAAATGTTAGCGACAAGGTTATCTTTATGGCAGACGGCGTTGTAGTGGAATCCGGGACTCCTGACGAGGTAATCGGAAACCCGAAATTTGAGCGCACTCGTATGTTTTTACACAAACTTAACGATAAATAGTTTTTTTGAGGCAAAAAATATGTTAATTTTTTAACAACTATTTTTTAAAAAAGCCTTGTATATTTTTATCATATAAGGTAAAATATACAAAGTAGGTTTTTAACAACGCAAAATATTATATTTTATATATCAGGAGGTTTTTACTATGTCAGTAAAAGTTGCTATTAATGGTTTTGGCCGTATAGGCCGTTTGGCTTTCCGTCAGATGTTTGGCGCAGAAGGCTATGAGGTAGTTGCAATCAACGACCTTACAGATCCTAAGATGCTTGCTCATCTTCTCAAGTATGACTCTTCACAGGGCAGATACGATGGTCATACCGTAGAAGCTGCTGATGGCGCAATCATTGTAGACGGCAAAAAAATTACAATCTACAGCGAGCCAAAAGCCGCTGATCTTCCTTGGGGAGAACTTGGCGTAGATGTTGTACTTGAATGTACAGGTTTCTACTGCTCAAAAGAAAAGTCACAGGCACACATCGATGCAGGTGCTAAGAAAGTTGTTATTTCTGCACCGGCTGGCAACGACCTTAAGACTATCGTTTTCAGCGTAAACGAAGATACTCTTACAGCTGATGATACTATCATCTCTGCTGCATCATGTACAACAAACTGTCTTGCTCCTATGGCAAAGGCTCTTAACGACTTTGCTCCTATCCAGACAGGTATCATGGCTACAATCCATGCTTACACAGGCGACCAGATGATTCTTGACGGTCCTCACAGAAAGGGCGACCTCAGACGCGCAAGAGCAGGTGCTGTAAACATTGTTCCTAACTCAACAGGTGCTGCAAAGGCTATTGGCCTTGTTATTCCTGAGCTCAACGGTAAGCTCATCGGTGCTGCACAGAGAGTTCCTGTTCCTACAGGTTCTACAACAATCCTTACAGCTGTTGTTAAGGGCAGTGACATTACAAAGGATAGCATCAATGCTGCTATGAAGGCTGCAGCTTCTGAGTCATTTGGCTACAACGAAGACGAAATCGTATCTTCAGATATCATCGGTATCAGATACGGCTCACTCTTCGATGCTACTCAGACAATGGTTGCTCAGATTTCTGACGACCTTTATGAGGTTCAGGTTGTTTCCTGGTATGACAACGAGAACAGCTACACCAGCCAGATGGTTAGAACAATCAAGTACTTCGCAGAACTCTAATCTGTATATTCAAAAAGGCGGTGCCAATCGGCACCGCCTTTTTTTACACTCCAACCTTTGGGCAGATATGATTGATTGGGCAGATGTCACACTTTGGGCCCCTCGCCATACAATACTCTCTGCCGTGATATACAAGACAATGGCAAAACTGTGACCAATCCTCTGGGGTTAAAAGTTTTTGCAAATCAAGTTCTATCTTATAAGGATCAGTATTTTTTGTCAGTCCCATTCTGTTTGACAGTCTAGTTGCATGTGTGTCCACCACAACTCCGGGGATACCAAAAAAGTCACCGAGGACAAGATTGGCTGTCTTTCTTCCCACTCCCGGCAGTTTTAAAAGCTCATCCATTGTTTTTGGCACTTCGCCGCCATACTCCTCTGTCAACATACGGCAGCATCCTATTATATTTTTTGCCTTGTTACGATAAAATCCTGTAGAGCGAATATCCTCTCTCAGTTCAAGTTCATCTGCATTTGCAAAGTCATATACATCAGGATATTTTGCAAAAAGGGCAGGTGTAACCATATTCACTCTTGCATCCGTGCATTGCGCCGCAAGTTGAGTCGCAATGAGCAACTGCAGAGCATTATCGTATTCAAGAGTGCAATCTGCGTCACTGTATACCTCATTAAAAACCTTATTTATCTCTTCGGCTCGCGACCGCTTTGCCGCCAAACTCTCCCTCATACACATTCTTTCCTCTCAATTTACTGTATATATAGACAAACTTTTAAATTACTATTGCAAAACTACCTATAATCAATTATAATATTAAATGAGATAATTTGCAATAATTAAAATTTCATATAAACGGAGGATAAGTGATGTTTGAACTTGAAAACATTAAAAAATACGACCCTGAGGTAGCCGAGGCTATCAACAAGGAAATTAACAGACAAAGAAGCAAAATAGAACTGATTGCATCAGAAAACTTTGTCAGCCCTGCAGTTATGGAGGCAATGGGCACCCCACTTACAAACAAGTATGCAGAGGGATATCCCGGCAAGCGCTACTATGGTGGTTGTGAATATGTTGATATTGTCGAGGACTTGGCGATAGAGCGCGCAAAGGAGCTCTTCGGAGCTGAATTTGCAAATGTTCAGCCGCACTCAGGTGCATCTGCAAACCTTGCAGTTTTCTTTGCGGCTATGGAGCCGGGTGACACATACCTTGGTATGAATCTTGCTCACGGCGGACACCTCAGCCATGGTTCACCCGTAAATATATCGGGTAAATACTTTAATGTTGTCCCATACGGAGTAAATGACGAGACACATATGATAGATTATGACGAGGTAAGACGCCTTGCCCACGAGAACAAGCCAAAGCTTATCCTAGCAGGCGCAAGTGCTTATGCCCGTGAAATTGACTTTGCAAAATTCCGCGAAATCGCTGACGAGGTTGGCGCATATCTTATGGTTGATATGGCTCATATCGCAGGTCTTGTTGCGGCAGGTCTTCACCAGAGCCCTGTACCTTACGCAGACTTTGTAACCACAACAACCCACAAGACATTAAGAGGTCCAAGAGGCGGTCTTATCCTCTGCAAAGAAGAATATGGTGCAATGATTAACAAGGCTGTATTCCCCGGATGTCAGGGCGGACCTTTGATGCATGTAATTGCCGGCAAGGCAGTATGTCTTAAAGAAGCTCTCTCACCTGAGTTTAAAGCATATCAGACTCAAGTTAAGGCTAATGCTACTAAACTTGCATCAGAACTTATGGCAAGAGATATCGACATCGTATCAGGCGGCACAGACAACCACCTTATGCTTGTAAGCCTCTTAAAGCAGGACAAAACAGGCAAAGAGGTTGAAGCAAATCTTGATAAGGTTGGCATCACCTGTAACAAGAACACAATCCCCAACGACCCCAAGAGCCCATTTGTTACAAGTGGCGTAAGACTTGGTACTCCTGCCGTTACAACAAGAGGATTTAAAGAAGAAGATATGACAGAGGTTGCTGATTTGATTTCTATGGTAATTAAAGACTTTGACGGCACCTGCGATGAAGTTGCAGACCGCGTTCAGGCTCTCTGCAAGAAGCATCCGCTTTATGAATAAGCCTCTTGCAGACAGAATTCGCCCCACTTGCCTTGATGATGTTGCGGGACAACGCCACATCCTCGGTAAAGGTCGAATTTTAAGAAACATAATCGAGAGCGGGAAAATCCCATGCATGATTTTCTATGGCCCGTCTGGCACAGGCAAGACAACGGTTGCAAATATTGCGGCAGCTATCAGCAATCGTCCCCTCTATCGCCTCAATGCAACAAATGCATCGGTTGCCGACATAAAGGCAATTGTAAAAGAGAGCGAGGGCCTGTTTGGACAGGACGGTGTGCTTTTATATCTGGATGAAATTCAAAACTTCAACAAAAAGCAACAACAATCTTTGCTTGAGTATACAGAGAACGGAAAAATAACACTGATTGCAAGTACTACTGAAAACCCATATTTTTATGTATATAATGCAATCCTTAGCAGAAGCACAGTGTTTGAGTTTCGTCCGCTTACAAACGAAGATATCTGCGATGTACTCAGGCGTGCAATTAAGATTCTTCAGAAAGAAGACTTCCGGGAAGATTCTCTTGTTGCCGAAGAAGATTTTATCTATGCCATTGCAGAAAAATCAGGCGGCGATGTAAGACGCGCACTCAACTCTCTTGAACTTGCAGTGTGCTATACCGTTCCCAATGCCGACGGCATGATTGTTCTCACCCCTGAAGTTGCAGAACAATGCACACAAAAAAAAGTTTTTCAATATGACAAGATGGGCGACAGTCACTACGATATACTAAGTGGCTTTCAAAAATCAATCAGAGGCAGCGACCCCGACGCAGCGGTTCATTATCTGGCACGGCTTGTGGCGGCTGATGATATTCAGTCAATTTGCAGGCGCCTTATGGTCGTAGCGTGCGAGGACGTAGGCCTTGCTTATCCAAGCGCAATAACGATTGTAAAGTCCTGTGTGGATAGTGCGCTTATGCTTGGTTTCCCTGAAGCGAGAATACCTCTTGCTCATGCGACAGTATTGCTTGCCACCGCTCCTAAATCAAACTCTGCTTATATGGCTATTAACTCTGCTCTTTATGACATAGAACATATGGACACAGGCTCAATCCCAAGACAACTACAGAATAAACATCTTGACGGTGAGGGTGATTTGACGAAGGGACAGAACTATCTCTATCCCCACGATTATCCAAATCATTATGTTAAGCAGCAATATATGCCTGACAAGATAAAGGACAAAACCTACTATACTGCGGGCAACAACAAAGCAGAACAAAACGCAAAAGAATATTGGGATAACATAAAAAAGGGCAACCGATAAGGTTGCCCTTTTAATCTTTATTCAACTGTTTCGTACATTCCTCTTGCGTCATCCTTAAACGCAGTATCCTTTACCTCTAAAACTCGTACCGTAAGGGGTCTTACACCAAACAATATAGTAATTTCGTCTCCTACTTTCACATCATAAGATGCTCTTGCCACCTTACCGTTTACGCTGACGCGTCCGCCGTCGCAAGCCTCATTTGCAACAGTTCTTCTCTTTATCAGTCTTGAAACCTTTAAGTATTTATCAAGTCTCATTTATTTTTTCTCCTCAAACTTTTCAAACTCGTCAATATACTTTCTTAAATATCCCGACAGCGCAACCTCTGCGTCTATATCACACCTGTTACACGCCGATATAATCTTAAAGAGTAATTCTCCAAACTCTTCCTCTGTTTTTGCGCCAACCTCTGCATCGAGTCTTTCATATCCATTCTTTACCGCCTTTTTCTCTACCTTCTGGGCACGCATAAGTGATGGCAGATATGCAGACACGCCACGCATCTCGTCAGCTATTGTTCCCTGGTCACGATCTGCCCTTTTTATAGCATCCCAATTTTTAATAACCGTCTCGCTGTCCTCTGCTTCTACATCTCCAAATACATGAGGGTGACGATGTATCAACTTACGACAGATTGCGTCAGTCACATCATCCATTTCATACTCTCCGTCATCCTTCGCAATCTGCGCATGCAAAACAACCTGCAAGAGAACATCTCCGCTCTCATCGGCTATCTTTTCTGGTTTTTTTCCATCTATTGCCTCGACAAGCTCGTAAGCCTCTTCTATCATGCTCTTGCGTATGCTCTCGTGGGTCTGCTCCATATCCCATGGACATCCGCCGGGCGCACGCAGTTTTGCAACAATGTCAACAAGCTCATCAAATGTGTATTTTCCATCTTTATATTTCATTTGTATCACCTTTTTGCCCTATTTAATCAGTTTATATTTCTCAAGAACTCCTGCAATCCTCTCGCCTTTTGGAAGCATCATTATGTCCTCTTTTTTAACTGCCGAAATTGCAAATACCGCCACTGCATAAACTATTGCGCATATGCCAATCTCTACAAGACACAACAGTTTGCCGACAGGCAGGAATGTCGCCATTACAAAACCTGCTGCGCCCATGATTAACGCTGCAAATATAGGCTTGATTACAAAACTGTTCCATTTGAATTCTATTCCCGCTACCTTGATTATTGATATAACATTTAAAACCGCGATAATCAAATAGCATACTCCCGTACCAACAGGGGCACCGTCTATCCCCAAATATGGTATGCAAAGATAGTTGACTATAATCTTTACAGCTCCGCCTATGACCATATGTATAACAGGTTTATACACCTTGCCGTAAGCCTGCAAAATTGCATTGGATACCTGAACAACCCCCACTGGGATAATCGCAAGGGACAATATCTCTAGAACTGTATGGGCGTTATAATCGCCAAAGAGAAAACTCAGTATCTCTCTTGACAAAACCGCCATACCTATCGCACATGGCGCCGCAAACAAAACTGCAATTCTGATCGTGCTCTCTGTAATCGTCTTTGCATCTACCTTCTTTGCTCTTGCAACCGCCGCAGAGATGGCAGGCACAACACTTGTACCAAGTGCCACAACCAGTGTCAGCGGAAGATTAAACATTGTGAGTGCCTTGCCTGTATACATACCATAAAGCGTTGCCGCCTTTTGAGTTAAGAGTTCTGCTCCGCTCCACCCCTCCGTCACCATCTTTTCAAAGAAGGATGATCCTCTCTCGAACATATAAGCATATGTATCAAAAACCTCAGGGCGTACCACAAGACGATGGCTGATTGTACCCATATCAATAAGCGTGGTAAGACTTGAAACCGACGCACCTATTGTGATGGGTATTGCAATTTTTACAAGCTCTTTAAGAATTGTTTTGCTGTCGCGACTCTTTTCCTCATCTATTGGATTGAGCCTTTTTCTTCGGTGAACGATGTATATAACGCTAAGCAAGAGGCAGGACAAAAGCGTTCCGACAGTTACACCAAAAATTGCACCCGCTGATGCAAACACGGTTTGAGTATGGGGTGAGTTAATCTCTCTTGCATTAAAATCTACAAGACTAATTAGAGATCCATTTACGCTCATGCTCATAAAAATCCATGCGCCAATCAAACCAATAAGCATCTTACCCGTAGATTCTATAACCTCACTAAATGCAGTCGGATACATATTCTGTCTACCCTGAAAATATCCGCGGTACGCAGATGTCATGGCAACAAAAAATACTGCCGGCGCAATAGTTGTTATACCAAGTGTAGCATCAGGGATTCCAACAAGTTTTGCAAGGGTGTCAGCAAAGACAAACATAACAAGCGTACCAACAAGACCTACTACTGACAAAAATCCAAGTGCAACTCTGAAAATCTTGCGCGACTCTCTCTCTGCACCTCTTGCAGCGCTCTCTGATACCATCTTTGAAATCGCAACCGGAAACCCTGCTGTTGCAATAATAAACATAAATGTGTATATCTGATAGGCAACATTGAAATAGCCGCTTCCGTCATCTCCAATAAGATTTATAAGCGGAACCTTGAAAAACGCCCCAATTATCTTTACTATCAGATTTGCAAATCCAAGAACAAGTGCTCCCTTTACAAAGCTCTGCCCGTTTATGGAATTTTTCTTGTCTGACATTTTATCACCTCATAATATATCGATAAGCTCATAGTTGTTAATTATTACAAGTATACACTACTTTTTTTTAAAAAACAACCAAAACACCATAAATTTTTTATAACATAGTCATTACAGAGATTTTCCCAAGCATTTCCTTACATAAAAATTCCTTGTTTGCACAAAATAGCATTGTAATATTTAATACAAGGAGTTTTACAATGAAAGCAACAGGAATTGTAAGAAGAATAGACGACCTCGGTCGCATAGTTATTCCAAAAGAAATCCGCCGCACAATGCGTATACACGAGGGCGACCCGCTTGAAATTTATACTGATAGTGGCGGAACCGTTATTTTTAAAAAATACTCACCAATCGGCGAGCTCGGCGAGTTTGCCACGCAGTACGCAGAATCACTTGCAAAATCATCAGGTCTTGCGGCTTGTATAACCGACAAAGACAATATTATCGCAGTATCCGGTGCACCAAAAAAGGAGCTGCGCGAGAAAAAAATTTCGGCTGAACTTGAGAAAATTATGCAAAGCAAATCCATATTTCTCTCAGGTCCTGGTGCAAGAAGCATTTCGATATCTAATGATACCGACAAATACGAAGCAGGGGTAATTGCCCCCATCGTATATGACGGTGACAGCATTGGTTCGGTCGTTTTTATTGCAGAGCCATCTGCAAAAATCGGTGAGGTTGAATCAAAACTTGCGGAGACTGCTGCTTCTTTTTTAGGAAAAACAATGGAGTAGCTCTGCATAAGTGCAATGGTTTTACTAAAAATCATTGCACTTTTTTTATGAATATGTTAAAATACAAGTATCAAACACGAAAGGCTGCAAAAAGCTTATGAACAATGATATAATCTATGGAAAAAACCCAATAATTGAGGCACTTGAAGCCAATCATACAATGGACAAAATTCTGATTCAGGATGGGGTTCGTCACTCTCAGATAGGGTATATCCGCAATTTAGCAAAAGACAGAGGTATCCTATATCAGTTTGTTGACAAACGCAAACTTGACAAAATGACAAATGGAGAGAACCATCAGGGCGTAGTTGCTCTTGCAGCAGCACACTCCTATACTGATTTAGCTGATATTTTAACCAGAGCAAAAGAATCGGGTGAACCGCCGTTTCTTGTAATTGCCGATGGAATAACAGACCCCCAAAACCTTGGCAGCATAATCAGGACCGCAAACGCGGCAGGGGCGCACGGAGTGATTATCCCCAAAAACAGAAGTGTTTCTTTAAATTCTGTCGTTGCAAAGGTTTCAGCAGGTGCAATAGAACATACTCCTGTTGCAAGAGTTACAAATATAGCACAGACACTTGAGCTCCTTAAAAAAGAGGGTTTGTGGATTGCAGGAACTGCTCTTGAGGCAACACAGCTTTGCTACGAGTGTGATCTTAAAGGGCCTCTTGGCATCGTTATTGGCAGCGAGGGTGATGGAATGAGCCGCATAGTGCGTGAACATTGTGACTACCTTGTTAAAATTCCGATGCTCGGCAAGGCTGAATCACTCAACGCATCCGTTGCAGCAGGTGTGTTGCTTTATGAAGCGGTAAGACAGAGATTACAGAAATAGTAAACTGCAAATAAACATAGAAAGGTTTGAACCATATGAGAATTCTCACAATTGGTGATATAAACGGCGAGGAAGGCAGAGAATTTGTCTACAACAACCTTGGCAGAATAAAAACCAAATACAACATAGACTTTTGTATTGCAAACGCCGAGAACAGTGGCGACCCAAATGGTATAACTCGTGATATTGCAAACACTCTTATCACCTGTGGCGTAGATGTCATTACAATGGGCAATCACACCTATGACAATAAAGAATCATGCGCTGTTCTTGAAGAAAACGAAAGAGTTATAAGACCTCTTAACTTCCCTCCAGAACTTGAGGGAAGCGGATATTATACCAGCAACCTTGGTGATGCAAAGATAGCCGTCGTAAATTTAAGCGGCAGAATAGGTATGACTCCCGTTGACTGTCCCTTCCACGCTATCGAGAGGCTTTTACCAAAGCTGGATAGTGACATAATTGTTATAGATATGCACGCTGAAGCAACAAGCGAAAAAATTGCCTTTGCAAACTTTGTCGACGGCAAGGTAAGTGTGGTGTTTGGCACACACACACATGTACAGACTGCAGATGAGAGAATTCTGCCAAACGGAACAGGCTATATCACAGACCTTGGTATGACAGGGGTTGAAGATTCTGTCCTCGGCGTAAAAAAAGAAATTATCATTGACTATTATTATAGCGCTGTCAAAAAATTTAGATTTGAAAAAGCTCACGGCAAGACAACCTTCCACGGCTGCATATTCGATGTTGACGCCAAAAGCGGAAAAACAACAGCAGTTGAAAGAGTTCGATTTAACCGTTGTAGCCTTGGAGAATAGCACATGAGCTTTTATGAGCAAATCTTTTATGACAGACTATACTTAAAATCAGACATTTTTGATGATACAAAAATAACCCATGCCTTTACAACAAGACTCGGTGGCGTAAGCCGGGGAAACATTTGTGGTCTTAACCTCGGGTTCAGGGTAAAAGACAACACAGAATCTGTAAAGGAAAATTACCGACTTGTAGCAAATGATATGGGTCTTGATCTTGACAAGGCTATTCTTTCAAAGCAATCCCATACTGACAATATACATATCGTCACTCAAGAAGATTTCGGCAAAGGAATTACCCGCCAAAGCGACATCGAAGATACCGACGCACTTGTCACAAACGTTCAGGGCGCCGCGCTTGTTGTCTTTGCAGCTGACTGCACACCAATTCTTCTGTATGATCCAATACAGAAAGTTGCAGCTGCAATCCACTCGGGGTGGCGCGGCAGCGTCAAAAAAATTGCACCAAAATGTGTAGGTCTTATGGAGACAAAATTTGGTTCAAATCCCCGCAACATACTCGTTGCAATTGGTCCATGTATCGGACAATGTTGTTTTGAATTCGGCAGTGATGCACCCGACTACTTTGATGCAAAACATCTTAAATATAAAGAGAATGGCAAATATATGGTCAACCTTCGGTCATACATTACAAATAGTATGATATCGGTCGGAATTGACAAAAACAATATCGATATAAGTAATGCTTGTACAATGTGCAACACGGATAGGTTTTACTCTTACCGAGCCCACAGAGACAAAACAGGCCGCCAGGCAGCGATAATAATGATAAAATAAAAAACACTCCTCTCGGAGTGTTTTTATTTTTATGCTTTTGGATTTACTATGTCTCTCCAGCCAAGGTCACCGCGCTCGATACCCATAATCAGCACCTCTGCGGTTGCAATATTTGTTGCAAGTGGCACATTATGAACATCACACAATCTGAAGAGCGAACTTATATCAGGCTCATGTGGTTGTGCCGTCAACGGATCTCTGAAGAACAATACACAGTCTATTTCGTTATATGCAACTCTTGCACCAATTTGTTGGTCTCCACCTTCAGGACCAGACAGGAATTTGCTGATAGGAAGACCGGTAGCTTCTTCTACAAGATTTCCCGTTGTTCCGGTTGCAAACAATTTGTGTTTCTTTAGTATACCACTATAGGCAATACAAAAATCTACCATCAATTCTTTCTTTTTATCATGAGCAATCAACGCAATATTCATATGCTTTCCACCTCTCTGAAATCACAACTGTTCTATGCCGCACCACGCTCATCCACCAGAATATCTGTATGCAACAAAGACTGTCATTATAGCCACAATGTCGCTGCATGCAAATTGCTTATTTAACTATCTACATTTTATTTTCTTTATGATACCATAATTTTTACCAAAAGTCAAAGCTAAATGCAATATTTATGGCGAAATTTATATTTAAACTGCAAACACGCGCATTTATAAGGTTCCTTCACCCTCGGAATCCATTGAACTATCGTCTGCAGAATCCTCAGGTTTTCTTCCCTCTGTTGCGCCCTCACCGTTCTTTCTCCCTTTGCCCGATGTTGCTGCACCACTTTGCCCTGGCATAATAGCATTAGGAAGTTCTATTTCTTCTCTCTCCTTGGGCTCGGATTGATTTTCTTCAAATTTTCCATCTCTAATGTCCATATATGCATCAAATACTGCTCTTGCAACATTTGCAGCATACATACTCTGTGCGCCGTGTTCAATTATTACCGCTATTACAATCTCTGGCTCATCATATGGTGCAAACCCTACAAACAAGACATTATCTTTCCCGTCAGGCACCTCTGCCGTACCCGTCTTGCCCGCCGCCTTGTATTTGCTCGTAGCAAACGACACCTGCGCAGTTCCCATTGTCACAACTCGGCGCATTCCTGCCTTTACAGCGTTATAGGTACTCTCTGTTATAGGATTATTTGATATTACCTTTGGGTTATATTTAAATATTACCTCGTCTGTATCATAGTCAACCACCTCATCTACAAGATGAAGCGCATATCTTTTACCTCGGTTTAAAATTGTGCATACATACGCCGCAAGTTGAGCAGGTGTAAACATATTGTCAGACTGTCCAATTGATGCCTGCAAAACATCGCCCGGGTACCATGTTCCCCCTGCTGCCTCACGATTTTTAGGACTCGCAAGAATTCCTGTGCTCTCGGGAAGTTCTATGCCCGTGTTTTCTCCAAGTCCAAATCTTGTTGCATACTTGTCTATCGTCTCTATCCCTGTGCGTCTACCGACATCATAAAAGAAGTAGTTGCAAGACACCCCTATCGCCTCTGACACCTCTATTGTACCATGGGTTTCGCCTGACGATGAATATACAAGACAGGTTGGTTGATAAGAATCATAGAATGTATATCTGCCCTTGTCAGCTATATACGAACTTGGCGTTATAACACCTGTCTCAAGCGCAGCTATCGCAGTAAGAGGCTTAAATGTTGAGCCGGGCGAGTATGTTCCGCTGAGGACTCTGTTGATAAGAGGTTTTGCCTTTGAGCTGAGCAAATCCTCATAATCCTCGTTAAATGTTGTCAAATCATAAGTCGGATATGACGCCATGGCAAGAACACTACCGTCCTTGGGGTTTACAGCTATTGCCGCACCTGCACCATTTACCGCAACCGCAGCCGTAATCTGCTCTTTAAGCGCCTTTTCCATCACTCTTTGCAAATCGCTGTCAATTGTAAGTCGTGCAAAATTTCCGGGTTTTGGATCGCTTCCTCCTAAAATCTGTGTGACACCACCGCCACGGTTCATCTCTACACTTTTGTATCCATCCTGACCTTTAAGATAGGGCTCTAAAATCTTTTCAAGCCCATCCTTGCCGATTATATCGTTCATTCCATAGCCATCGTCTTTCATCTTGGCATATTCTTCTGCGTAAATTCTACCTGTCCTTCCAAGTATGTGGGCTGCCATGGTTCCATTTGAAAACACTCTTACAGGCTCGATCACGATTTCAAGACCTCTAAATCTCATAAACTGCTCTTTTATCTGCTGTTGAACCACTATATCAACATCTCTTGATAAAATATATGGCGTGTTTTCACTGAAGTTCCCCTTTTCCATTGCGTACCTTATTGCAACGACAGTAAGAGCTTTTTCATCGTCAAACTCGGATGATACCGAGTATCTCTTTTTATAATAATCATAAATTTCTTCCAGCGATTTATAGTCATCAAGTCGATTCGCCTTTTTCCATTTTAGATAAGCTTCCTCATCTTTTTTTGATTTTTCTTCAAGCTTTTTTTGTCTCTCCTGATCATCTTCTTCGCTGTCATCAGACTTTTTAATTTTCTCTCTATCGTTTGATTTTATTGGCCCTACACCCTCTACACATCTTGTGCCGCCGTTGCTCTCTATATCAAAATCAAGCTCAAGCTTTTGAGTTTTTGCGTTAAGCACAATAGGGAAAACGCTCTCAATCTCGTTGCCGTAAAGCGCCGCAAGATATGCCGCATCATATAGGGTACGGTTAAGTTCATCCTCGGTCTGATCTATTTTCTGAACCTGTATGCTTGCGCCCATCCTATTCTCTACAAGAGGCTTGTCGTTTCGGTCTAAAATTTCTCCTCTTGGCGCAGCTATCGAATACGCACGCACCAAGCGTCTGTTTGCCTGACCCTCATACTCAGAGCCATTTACAATCTGCAAGTCAAAAAGGCGCACGAAACAAACCACAGCAAGAACAACTGCGATTGATGCGAGTATCAAAAGTCTTGTGCCTAGTTTGCCGCTACGCATACCTCGTCCTCCTTTTATATTTTAAACGCCATACCCTCTTTTTATTAGTCCAAAGCTCTTAACAATAGGCAGATACAACACAAACCCAAGAATTGCACAGTAAATAGATTCAGGCAATATAACACGCACAAGCGCTATAAAGAAGCCAATATCACCCCATGCCATACTGTATGCAATATAATAAAGCAACCCACACAAAAGTGACATTACAAACACAAGGGCTGCTGCAACTGTACTTCCGCTTCCGCTGATAAAACGCTCACACAATAGCCCCGCAAAAAGACCTGCATACATATACAATATAGAATTTACACCTATCATTCTTCCTGTAAGCAAATCAAACACAAGCCCAAAGACTGCGCCACATATTGCACCCGTTTTCTTTCCCCTGGTCATTGCAGTGCAAATAACAAATATAAGAAATAAGTTCGGTGTAATCGACATTATTTCAATTGCATATATCAGTGTCGGCTGCAACACGGCAATTAAAAACAGCCATATTACATAAAATAAAAGATTTAAAAATTTCATATTTCACAAGCTCTCTATTCGCTCAAATTATCCACTTCGTCGCTATCATCTTCTTCGTCTGATACATCTTCTTCATTGTTGTCAGGTTCTGTAATGTAATCTTCTTCTGTCAGGTCTGTCTCTGTGTAATCAGTAACAACAAATACCTCATTGATCTTTGAAATATCCGTCAGTGGCTCAACTGTTGCCACTTTTGACATTGTGGAGTTCTCATCATACACCTCTGTGACAATGCCTATTACCAAGCCCTTTGGGAAAATTCCGCCAAGACCTGATGTTTCGATATAATCACCCTGCTTTACATCAGTATCCCTTGCTATATATCCAAGACGACATTTACCCTCAAATCTAAGATACGAATTACCCTCGATTATACCAATTTCCTTTGAGCGCTTTATCATAGCACCAATTGATGACTGTGGATCCAATATAGTCACAACCTCAGCCCAGTTCTTTCCGACCCTTAATATTTGTCCGACAAGCTCACGGTTTGAATTTACAACAGGCTGATTTATCTTTACACCGTCATCGCTTCCGCAGTTAATCGTAAATGTAGAATACCAGTTTGTCGGGTCTTTGGAGATAACAGATGCCGCAATCATATTTATACGCGTTTCTCTTTCAAAGAGCTGAAGCATCTTTCGAAGCTCCTTATTTTCATTGTCAAGTCCCTTCATATCAAGAAGTTGTTTATTTAGATTTGTATTCTCATTTTTAAGTCTTTCATTTTCTGCCTTGAGACCCTTTATGCTTCCAAAATACTCCGCAATACCTGAAAACCATCCACCAACTTCCGTTACTGAGCTTTGTGCAGGTGACAATAAGCTGCCGCCGACATTTTCAACCACAGTTACTTCTCTTGCCTTGTTGCCCAAAACACCAATAATTACCGCAGCAAGTACCGTCGCAATTACTAAAAAAAGAATAAATTTACTTCTGAACAATCTTCTCACCATACCACTCCTATGTATAGAGTTATCTTATCTGCCAAGGTTCCATCTATTGTATCCACCAAACATATACTCGGTTGCCTTACCTGCACCAACGGCTGTGCATTCAAGCGGATTTTCTGCAATGTATACGGGAATATCTGTATTTACATTGATAAGTCTGCCAAGGCCTTTCAGCTGCGCGCCACCACCTGTTAAGACTATACCGCTTTCCATTACATCTGCAGCAAGCTCGGGCGGAGTTTTCTCAAGCGTAACTTTTACTGCATCAACAATTGTTTCTGCAAGTTCACAAAGGCACATTCTTATCTCATCACTTGTAATCTTTGCAGATTTTGGCAATCCCTCCACCATATCTCTTCCACTTACCTCTAAGACCTCACTGTCCATTCCTGTATATACAGAGCCTATACTAATTTTAATATTTTCAGCAGTAGCTTCGCCTATTACCATGTTGTACTGCTTTTTAATATGCTGCACAATTGCCGTATCAAAACTTGCGCCCGCCGTACGAACTGTATGTGAAACCACAATGCCACCAAGAGAAACAACGGCAACCTCACATATTCCTGCACCGATATCAACTATCATACTTCCATGAGGCATAGCAAGATCGACTCCGCAACCACTTGCCGCCGCAAGAACCGACTCCATCAGCACAACTTCTTTTATTCCTGCGCTTCTTGCCGCCTCCAAAACCGCTCTGCGCTCAACCTCGCTTATTCCACATGGTACAGCGATTACCGCTCTCACGCGGAAAAGAGGATTGCCCACAACACTCTTTACAAAGTATTTGAGCATAGCAACAGTAGCATTAAAGCCATTGATTGCTCCACCGCGAATAGGCGCGACTGCAGATACGCCCTCTGGGGTTCTTCCCATCATATCACTTGCCTCGGTGCCTATTGCAACGATCTGGCCTGTAGCATTACTTTTAATTACAATCGATGGTTCATTTAAAACAATGCCCTCATCTTTCATATAAATAAGTGTGCTTGATGTTCCTAAATCAATTCCAATATCTATAGCCATATTTACCTCCCGGCAATCTTGCCTTATATGTTTTATACCTCGTAATTAAAATTCTCTTTAAGCGATTTAAAAAGAGCACATATCGGTAGTCCAACAACATTAAAATAGTCCCCTTTTATCCCCTCTACAAAAAGGGCGCCGACTCCTTGTATTCCGTAGGCACCCGCCTTGTCCATAGGCTCGCCCGATTGTATATATCTTTCAATCTCCGTCTCTGTCAGTGTTTTAAAACGGACAACCGTCCTCTCAAAATCGCAAACTCTCTTACCTGATGCATTATCTACAAGTGCAAATCCCGTACAAACATGATGTTCTCTTCCGGAGAGTGTTCCAAGCATTTCTTTTGCCTCGCTCTCATCCTTTGGTTTTCCGAGAATCTTTCCATCTATACAGACAACCGTATCCGCTCCTATTACAAGGGCATCATCACCTGCTATTTTTGCCACATTTTCTGCTTTTTCAAGGGCAAGGCTTTTGACAATTTCTTCAGGTGTCATATCTGGGTTTATGACTTCCTCTGATTTATCTGCGATTATATCAAAATCCTTTATCAGTCCTCCAAGAAGCTCTCTCCTTCTTGGTGATTGAGACGCAAGTACTATCTTTTTGTTACTCATATACCTTCACTACTTTCCTGTTGAGCCAAATCCGCCACTTCCACGATCTGTATCCTCAAGTGTCTCTGCCTCTATAAGCTTTGCTGATGCAACCGGCAGAAAAACCATTTGCGCTATTCTGTCGCCGGGATTTATTGTGTAGTCCTCTTTTGATAAATTTACTGCCGCAACCTTAACCTCTCCGGTATAGTCTGTATCTATTACACCCACGCTGTTACACATTGTAATTCCCATGCGAAATGAAAGTCCCGACCTTGGGAATACAAACGCCCCGTATCCGTCAGGAATTTTAATAGCAAATCCAAGCGGTATAAGTTCTCTCTCTCCCGCCTTTATTGTAACCGGCTCTGATATTGCTGCCGACAAATCCATGCCAAGACTTCCGTCTGTTGCATATTCTGGTTTCTTTGCCTCTTTTGATAAGTATTTAATTTTTACATCAATCATTTTTAAAACTCCTTTTATGAAAGTGCGCCCTTGAGATAATGCAATCTTGTATAGTCTATATCTCTCACTTGTCCGCCCTCTTGATATGCCTTGCAGACTTGTCTGCACTCCGCCTCTGTCTCGGTTGTAAATATCAGTCTAAGACTGTCAGCACCTGCACTCTTTAAATCCTCAAGCCTGTCCGCCATATAAAGTGGCACAGAATTGAGTACTACGCTTCTGCATATATCTCCGTCCTTTATAACCGGAAATCTCGCACCTGTTCGGTCGGTTATATATTCGCATGATGTACAGGGGCATTTTTTTATATTTTTTAATATACAATTCTCCGTTATCATAAGCGGTATTCTTCCATATGCAATTATCTCGCATTGTGTACATTTTGCTATATCTCTTATCTGCGGCAGATTCATCTCTGCTGACAGACATAATTTATCAAATCCCATTGACGCCGCCTCGAAGAGAGCAACACTGTTTGTTATGTTCATGCGGCAACTTCCGTATATATCAAACCCTTCAGCAATATCCAATGCATCTATAGTCGATATCTCTGCCTTTATAAATCCCGCAGATTTCAATCGCAACAGCCTTTCCTTGTAACCTTCTCTCTCTGAGCCCTTCATTATTGCAGGTAGAATAATCACAACTCTATCTTTATCCTTAATCAACTCTTCTATATTTTGCTCTACTATATAAAGCGGGAGATATATATGCTCAAACTTGTAATTCTTCACCGCTCTATACTGGTTAATATCAAGCACAGAACAAGTGTATACACCTTCTCCCTTACGAGAGATTTTTTCTATCTCTTTTGGCTCTTCAATGCGTTTATTTTTATTTAGTTTTAGTATTTCCTCCTCAAGTGCGGATATTCCTCTTCGCCTTAGTTCGTTTATTGACGATATTGGCACAAACGCATTCCTCGACAAAGTTATATCTATCCCATCTGCCACAAAAGCGGTGCCGCCCATTTTCGCGAGCTGTTCCCTGACAGTTTCCTCTCTTGTTGGTTTATTTAGTGCCGTCTGCACTATCTCGTCCATGTTTGCAGATGCACATATATCACCGTATTGTACTGTTATTCTTGGAATCTCACCTTCAACAAAAATAGCACTCATTGTGACTTTGTTTTGCTTCTTTGCAGTGGCGTCTGTTTTCTCCTCGTTCTTCAAATATGGATTGTCAGGCTTGTCAAAGGCAAACATATGGCAGCCCTTTTCTCCTTTGTAATATCCATCGGTCAATCCACCACGGAAGAATATGCGCTCCAGACCCTCAATCTCCGCCTTTGAAGGAAGTCGTTCTTCATCAATCAGGCGCCTGTAGGTTGAAACAACCTTCCTGATGTACGCTTCGCCCTTCATCCTTCCCTCTATCTTAAGAGAGGCTACTCCATCCTCTTTAAGCTGTCCAATATGCTCTGCAAGACACATATCCTTAAGACTTAAAAAGAACCTTGAGTCTCCTTCTGATGAATATAAAAGGCGACAAGGCTGTGCACATTTTCCTCTGTTTCCACTTCTGCCGCCTATAATACTGCTGAAAAGACATTGTCCCGAATAGCTCATACACATAGCGCCGTGGGCGAACACCTCTATCTCGGCAGAAGTGTCCTTAATGATGCCCTGTATCTCAGGTCTTGAAAGCTCTCTCGAGAGTACAATTCTAGATACTCCCTTTTTTTCAAGCTCTCTAACCCCGCTCGCACTGTGTACCGTCATCTGGGTGCTTGCGTGAAGTTCAATATCAGGCGACATCTTGCGGATATAACGCAAAGCTCCCAAATCCTGAACTATCGCCGCATCAATTCCCGCTTTTGTTATGACCTTAATAAACCTCTCAAGTTCCTTATACTCTCTGTCATAGACAAGGGTATTCACAGTAACATATGCCTTTGCACCCCTGAGATGGCAAAAATCTGCTGCCCGACAGATTTCATCATCAGTAAGGTTGCCTGCATAGCTTCGCGCACCAAAGTTTTGTCCGGCAAAATACACGGCATCTGCTCCGCTCTCTACCGCAGCCCAAACACATTCATATGTCCCTGCAGGTGCAAGAAGTTCCATGGAAAACCCCTCCGTTTTTGACATCATCTCTCATTAAATCACAAATTACCTACCCATTGGGTTTCTTCTCACACTTGACAGTTCCGTCTCTTTTTTTGCAAGCTCAATCTGCAATTTGTGTACATCCTCGCGCAATTTTTCTACCTCAAGACGCTTTGCCTCGAGTTCTACGCTAAGTCCTTTTGCTTCTTCCATATACCCTTTAAGTTCCACGCGAAGGTTATCAAGAACTCCCTCGTTCTTAAGATAATCATCAGCAAGATTTATTGCCGACAGTACCGCCTTCATAGCCGTGCTGAGCTGTGGGTTGCCCTGAGCTATAGTATTCATATGCTTGTTAACCATAAGCGCAACTCTCTGTACATATTCCTCAGGCTCGTTTGTTACAAGTGTGTACTCGATGTTATTGATTTTTACTTCAACTTTTTTACTTTCCATGACTTATCCTCCAATGGAAAAATTTTATTAAACATCTGTTGTAGTATAATTATAGACCGTTTAGTTTTATAACTCATTTGTTCTTACTGACTTCTTGTCTCTTTACCATATATTTTAAAATCCCATACACTGATTTCGCATCGTTTATCTCGCCAGACATTACCATGTCAAAAACCTTTGATACAGGAATTTTCTCTATATCTAAAAACTCATCCTCATCAGGACTGGTTGCTCCCGCTGTCAGTCCTTCTGCAAGATACACATGGGTTACTTCATCCGTAAATCCAGGTGATGGGTACATAAATCCAAGATATTCAAATTTGAAAGCCCTATAGCCCGTCTCTTCTTCAAGTTCACGGATTCCACAGTCTCTGTGATGCTCTCCTTTATCAAGTTTGCCGGCAGGTATTTCATAAATCGCCGCCTCGAAGGGCTTTCTATACTGCTTTACCAAAATTATTTCGTCCTTATCGGTAACGGCTACAATCCCTACTCCGCCAGGATGCTCGACTATCTCTCTTGTTGTAAGTCTTCCGCTTGGCATTAACACCTTATCCACCCGAAGTTTTACAATCTTGCCGTCATATATTACTTCCGAAGAAACGCTTTCTTCCTTATAAATCATATCTACATCTCCAATATCATGAGAATATTTGACAAATATGTCTCTTAAGACACATTTGTCAAATATTCTGCAGGTTCCGCTTTTGCGGAACCTGCAAAATCATAATTGTTTAGATAATTCCCTGTGCCATCATAGCGTTTGCAACCTTTTTAAAGCCTGCAATATTTGCACCTGCAACAAGGTCATAGCCAAGGCCACATTCTTCAGCCGCCTCAACTGATGCATTATGAATGTTTCTCATAATACCCTTAAGCTTTTCGTCAACCTCTTCTGCTTCCCATGAGTATCTCATAGAGTTCTGTGCCATTTCAAGAGCAGATACCGCAACACCGCCGGCATTTACTGCCTTTGACGGAGCAACAACGATATCCTTGCTGCGAAGATATGCCATAGCCTCATTGGTAGTTGGCATGTTTGCAACCTCGATGTAGTACTTTGTGCCGTTGGCAAGAATCTGGTCTGCTTCTTTCATGCCGATTTCGTTCTGTGTTGCACAAGGCATACAAATATCAACCTTTACGCCCCAAGGCTTTTCACCTGCATGAAACTCGCAACCAAACTTTTCAGCGTAATCCTGCGCACAGTCACGGCCGGATGATCTCATCTGAAGGAGATAATTGAACTTTTCCTCTGTTGCAACACCGTCAGGATCGTACACATATCCGTCAGGGCCTGAAATTGTAACAACCTTTGCACCAAGCTCTGTCATCTTCATACATACGCCCCAGGCAACATTACCAAATCCTGAAACCGCAACAGTCTTACCCTTGAGAGTGTCGCCCTCGTGCTTCATAACCTCTTCTGCGTAGTATGTAGCACCAAATCCTGTAGCCTCAGGTCTGATTAGAGAACCACCGTATTCAATACCCTTGCCGGTAAGAACGCCATTCTCCCAGCCACCTCTTATTCTCTTATACTGACCATAGAGGAAACCAAGTTCTCTTCCGCCAACACCAATGTCACCGGCAGGGACATCAATATCCTGACCGATATGTCTGTAAAGTTCTGTCATAAATGCCTGACAGAATCTCATAATTTCTGCATCACTCTTACCTCTTGGGTCAAAGTCAGAACCACCCTTACCACCTCCGATAGGAAGCCCTGTAAGACTGTTTTTAAAGGTCTGCTCAAAACCGAGGAACTTTATAATACCAGAGTATACAGATGGATGGAATCGCAAACCACCCTTGTATGGGCCGATTGCACTATTGAACTGTACACGGTAACCTCTGTTTACCTGAACCTTACCACTATCATCTACCCATGAAACTCTGAAAGTAATCATTCTTTCAGGTTCAACCATTCTCTCTATGAGTCCACATGCCTCATACTCAGGATAACGCTCTACGATTAACTCGAGAGACTCAAACACTTCTTCTACCGTCTGGAGAAATTCAGGTTCATTCTTGTCTCTTGCCTGAACCTGTTCAAACACGCGCTTGAGATATTCATTCTTAATTGCCATTTTATAGTGCCCCTTTTCTCCTGCAAATACAGGTTTATATAAATTTAATTTTTTTCCTAATATATTCATCTATGGCTGCCGCAGCAGATTTACCCGCACCCATTGCCAAAATTACAGTTGCAGCACCAGTTACAACATCTCCGCCTGCCCATACTCCTTGTTTGCTGGTCCTGCCTGCATCGTCAAGTGCAACTATACACCCCCACTTGTTTGTCTCAAGGTCAGGTGTTGTATCCTTGATTAGCGGATTGGGACTTTGTCCAATTGCTATAACGACGATATCTGCATCAATCAAAAATTCGCTACCATCTACTACCTTCGGACGACGGCGTCCTGATTCGTCAGGCTCTCCAAGTTCCATTCTTACGCATTCTACCTGCCTTGTCCAACCGTCCTCTGTCCCGAGAATTCTTACTGGATTACAAAGAAGACAAAAGTTTATCCCCTCTTCTTTTGCATGGTGAATTTCCTCTAGTCTTGCGGGCATTTCTTCTTCGCTTCTTCTGTATACAATACTTACATTTTCAGCTCCGAGACGCTTCGCGCTTCTTGCCGCATCCATCGCAACATTTCCGCCGCCGACAATTACAACATTTTTGCCAACATAAATTGGGGTATCAAAATCAGGGAATCGATAAGCTTTCATAAGGTTTATACGAGTTAAAAATTCGTTTGCTGAATATACACCGTTTAAATCCTCGCCATCTATCTTCATAAAACTCGGCAGACCCGCTCCGGTGCCAACAAACACCGCATCAAATCCCTCGTCCGTCAAAAGCTCGTCAATAGATAGTACCTTGCCAATAACCATATCTGTGTATATTTTAACTCCAAGGCTTTCAAGCTTTGAAATCTCTGTCTTAACGATATCCTTAGGGAGTCTGAATTCAGGGATTCCATATACCAAAACCCCTCCGGGAGTGTGGAATGCTTCAAAAACCGATACCTCGTATCCCAGCTTTGCAAGATCGCCCGCACAAGTAAGACCTGCAGGGCCTGCGCCGACAACTGCAACCTTTTTACCATTGGGCTGCGGCGCAACTACATCATCTCCACCGTTTGCCATATACCAGTCAGCAACAAATCTCTCAAGTCTACCAATTGCAACAGGCTCTCCTTTGATGCCTCTTACGCAATACTTTTCGCACTGGGTCTCCTGTGGGCAAACCCTTCCGCACACCGCAGGAAGCGAACTCGTCTCCTGAATCTTGTAATATGCCTCTTTAAACTTACCCTCTGCAACAAGTGCAATAAACTCAGGGATTTTTACAAACACAGGGCATCCACTGATGCATGGCTTGTGCTTACACTGAAGGCAACGCTGCGCCTCTTCTATCGCCATCTCCTCAGTATAACCTGTTGCAACCTCTAAAAAGTTTTTGTTTCTAACATCAGGTGCCTGTTCTGGCATGGGAACTCTACTCGGCGACATATTAGGCATTTGTCATCCCCTCCATTCTGCACTTATGTTTTTCTCTTGACATCTGTTCTTCTTTAGCATACATCTTCGACCTACGTATTGCTTGATCAAAATCTACAAGATGACCATCAAAGTCAGGGCCGTCAACACACGCAAACTTTGTCTCTCCACCAACGGTTACGCGACATCCGCCACACATACCTGTACCGTCTATCATAACCGGGTTCATACTTACTATTGTTTTGATGCCATACTCACGGGTCAGGTCACAAACCGCCTTCATCATCACAAGAGGACCGATTGCAATTACAATATCATATTTTTTGCCAGACTTTATAAGCTCTTCGAGTTTTGTAGTAACAAAGCCCTTATTGCCATTAGACCCGTCATCGGTCATTGTGTAAAGATTTGTGCACGCCGCACGGCACTCGTCCTCAATAATTATAAAGTCCTGATTTCTGAAGCCATTTATCATATCAACACAAACACCCATAGAGTGAAGCTTTTTAGCCTGAGGATATGCAATCGCAGTTCCAAGACCACCGCCAATGATTGCAGCGCTCTCTACACCCTCAAAATGAGACGCAGTACCAAGAGGGCCAACAAAATCAAGGATAGCGTCTCCTTCTTCAAGCTCATTTAATCTCTCTGTTGTCGCACCAACAACCTGAAATATAATTGTGACTGTTCCTCTTTCTCTGTTATAATCTGCTATGGTAAAGGGTACTCTTTCCCCCTCTTCATCAATTCTTAATATTATAAACTGTCCGGGTTCTGCTTTTTTTGCAATATATTTTGCATCAACCTCTATCAAAGACACCGACGGATTAAGCACTTCTTTTTTCAATATCTTAAACATATTTATGCCCCTCTCTTATCTGTCTACAATGTCGAGGCCTTTCGAATTTCGCCTATTTACCCATTGTGATATAACTAGTTTATTTTATCATAAAAAAAAGAAAAAGGCAAGAATTTTTACACATATTTTCTTGCCTCTTTCTATTTTTATTATTCAAATCTCTATTTTGTAAGTTCTGCAAGGTAAAGTTCAACTGCCGACCACGCCGTCATTCTGCCTTGCTTGAATTCTACATCGTAGTATAGCCCCTTATCTATCATTCTTTTTAAATATTTTTCGCCAAATCTGCGGCTTTCATCTATAATTTTGTTGATAGCAAATGTAGGCCTTTTAAAATCAAAATATCCTGCAATTTCATTTGATGATAATCCATCCTCTTTTAGAAGCTTACACATTAAAAGCTCAGACAGACGCGACATCATAAGCCCAAGAATATATGAGGGATCCTCTCTTGCCACATCGCGTAGATACTTCATTTGTTCATACGCCTTCGCACCACGATTTGATACAACATTATCGAGCATATCATACACTCTGTACTCAACCGTTTTTTCAACTACCTCGTCTATGTCCTCTCGGGTTATCTTTAGCCTATCACCTATATATCCTACAAGTTTTTCGCTCTCTTTTGAAAGGTTGCCAAGCGACTGACCGCAAAGATTTATAAGGTATTTTATGTCCTTATCAAGAACTGTCTTTCCTTCTTTTTTGAAAAATTCCGAAAGCCACACCTCCAGCTTGTTTACCGGCATATATTCAAAGTTTACAATACCGCCGTTTTCCTCAATAAACTCAATATTTTTCAGCTTCTTTTTATCAAAATTGCGTTCAACAATGACAAGACATGTGTCATCATGGATATGCTCTGCCACACCCTTAATCAGTTTAAAATCCGAGAGTGTTGCATTATTTAAAATCCCTGTATTTTTTACGATTATCAGCTTCTTTTCTGACATCTGCGGAAACTGATCAACTGCTGTGAGGATTTCTGACACAGGAACTTTATCTCCCTCAAACTTGAATAGGTTGAAAACCTCTGTCCCAGGGGCAACAATCTTCTTACAGATTGCTTCTATTTTTTTCTCAAGAAGATACCACTCCTCTCCATAGAAGAAGTATATTCCTGATATTTTACCGCTTTTAATAAGGGAATTTAACTCCTCAATCTTCATATTCCTCACTCCTCTCCCGACTTGCAGTTATGTTTTTTATGTCATCTTCGGTCATTATTATCGATATGGTTCCGTCATAATCTGTCCTCATTACAGGAATATCAAGTTTGTCTATTGTTTTCATCGTTTGCTTCGAAGGATGTCCGTATCGATTATCCTTGCCAACGCTGATTATTGCAAGGCTTGGGCTTACCTTCCTCAAAAACTCCTCCCCCGATGATGTATAAGAGCCATGATGTCCAATCTTTAAGAAATCGACATCTATATCATCTCTTCCAAGGAGTGTCGTCTCAACCTTTCTGGTTGCATCTCCTGTGAACAAAAATGAATTTTCACCGTAGTCCATACGAATTATAAGTGAATTATCATTCTCATCACTCTCTCCGTCATAGCCCGATGATACAACCTTAAATTTGAGGTTGTCTATCTCAACCCCGTCCTCGTCACGAAGCAGTTTTATTTCAACTCCGCGTCTGTGCGCAAGGCTTTTAATTTCTCCGTAATTATCGTTTTCCGGGGCCTTTTCAGACATATATATTGTCCCTATCGGATAAAAATTCTCCATCAGCTCGAGTATTCCTTCGGTATGGTCATCATGAATATGAGAAATAAAAACTGCATCAAGATCGGTCGTTGAGTGCTTTCTTAAAAACGACTTTAAAATATATTTGCCCGAACCATCATCTCCCCCGTCGATTAAAACGGTATCGCCTTGATCGCTCTTTATAAAACAGGAATCTCCTTGCCCCACATCTATAAAGCATACCTCCGTGTAGCCACAGTCAACAAAAGAAATATAGGCAGCACAAATTACGAGAATCACAGCGATTCCCCACAGTGCTATAAGTGTTATTTTTTTCTTTCTGCTCACGGCCTGCAACTCCCACAAAAAAAGTATCTTACGCTAAATCAATTATACCACTAATTTTAAAAAAGACAATGTTTTTTTAACATTGTCTTTTTTGCAGGTGTTTCAAAAATCTTTCAAGCCCCCATTTTTATATACTGGAGTTTCTTTCAAAATTTTCTGTGCCTTTTTTATAGATTTCGCATATCAATTTCTGAATTTTCAACGCTTCTCTGCCACTTATTGTAGGCTCTATATCTTTCTCTACTGCGTTATAGAAATCTGCGATTTCACGGATGTGCTGAAATCCCCAATAATCCTTTCCGTTTTCGTAAACAACATCAGGGTCTATGGTTGTCTTCGCAGTAAAGCGCTGTCCGTCATTTAATACAATTTCCGCGTTGTCATAATCCATGATTACCTTACCGTTTTCGCAAAGAAGCCTGATTTCAATCGGCTCATCACAGCCATAGTTGTTCATCGCCCAGAAACCTAGTGTTGCACCGCCCTTGTATTTTACAAATCCCTCTGCAGTGTCATCAACCTCCATTATAGAGTGGCCTCGATTTGACATGTGCGCCTGAACACTCTCGATTTCGTCATCTATAAACCAGTTTGCCAAATCAATAGAATGTATAGCCTGGTCTATCAGAACGCCGCCGCCTTCTTTTTCCCATGTACCTTTCCAATCAGAGAGGCTATAGTACTCATCGGGCTTACACCATGTCAATACAACTCTTGCAGAGATTATCTTACCAAGTGTGCCATCTTCCAGCTTTTGCTTAACAAGCTTAGCAGAGTCATTATATCTACATTGAAAAATTATACCGTATTTAACATTGTTTTTCTGCGCGAGTTCAACATTTTCAAGTGCATCCTCGTATTTAATGCTCATTGGTTTTTCGCAAAGAACATTAACGCCAGCTTCTATTGCATATTTTGATATAATTGGGTGAAGATAATGCGGTACACAAACATGTACAACATCAATGTTGTCCTTGTTGATTAGCTCTTTGTAATCATAGTATGCTTTGCAATTATATTTTTCTGCAGCCTTGTCTGCCCTGTCCTTCTTTATGTCACATACTCCTACTATCTGCGCGTTTTCAAGATGTTCTGCACTTGTCGCGTGCATAGTAAAAATACATCCGCATCCAACAATTCCAACTCTAAGCATTTCTGATTTCCTCCAGAACATAAACAAGAGACTCTACGCCATCACAAAGTGTTGCTTTTTCAATTTTTGCATTCTGCTTTGCGCAATCTGTAAAGTACACAAGCTCGTTGTAATATCCGCCAAGGTCTGATACATTACCTCCCTCAAAACCACCTGAGAGGTTTTCAACCTTTTCAATTTTAATTTCTTCTGCTGAGTTTTCCGTGTAAAGCATAAACTTGCCACCACTATTCTCAACCGTACCCTTTTCAAACACAACTCTGAATGTTGCCTCAAATGGATGAGTTCCAGGAAGGCCCCATGTTCCTTCAACGGTTGTAACAAAATCGTCATACGACAAGAGAGAGTTTATATAGGAGTTTGCCTCGCCTATAATATTTTTAACCGATGCAATCTTGTTTGGCTTTCCAAACAGCGACAACACATAATCCATATCATGAATATGAAGATCCTGCGCTGCGCCACCAGAGAGTTCTTCCTTCAAGAGCCAGTCATTCCATCCCCATGTCGGAACAGGACTAATTCTGCGGAAGTTTGCATTAACAATCTTGCCGTAGGTGCCTGCCTTTACGATTTCAGCAAGCTTAACATACTCATCCCAGAATCTTATAACCTGACCTATCTGTACGTTACATCCTGTCTCCTCTGCCTTTTTAATCATCTGTTCACCCTGCTGAGCTGTTAATGCAACAGGTTTTTCAACAAAGAGATACTTTACCTTGTCCATAGCCGCCATTGCATACTCTGCATGTAGGTATGTGGGAAGACAAATGTCTATAATATCAACATCTGCATTCTCAATAAGATCTTTACCGTCACCATATATAACCGCATTCGTACCTTCTGCCAACTTCTCGGCGTTTTCTTTTCTCAAATCTGCAAGGGCAACTATCTCAACATCTGCTATGTTCTTATAGCAGTTAATATGCATCGTTCCCATAAATCCGCAGCCAATAAGACCTACTTTTAACATATAAATTCCTCCTTTTACTTTCTGCCTAAGATTTTATCCATTGAGTTGGATGTGTTATACAAAATGGTTTCAGGATACTGAGCATATGGCGGAAGCATTTCTGCCGTTGCCCATCCATCATAACCAATATTGTCCAAAGCTTTCTTAACACCGATATAATCAATGTCACCCGCAAGTAAATCAACAAAGCCATCAAGAGATCCTACATTTCTTCTGTAGTCCTTAAAGTGTACCTTCTTAATTCTCTTGTTGAGTATCTTTATCCAATGCTCAGGATATCCACTGTAAAGCACATTTCCTACATCAAAATACGAACCAACATAATCAGAATTTATCTCGTCGATAAAATTACGCATTTCAAGCGGTGAGAGCAAGAACTTGTTCCATACATTTTCAACGCCGATTGAAACCTTTAACTCTTCAGCATAAGGCGCGAGTTCTTTAAGAGCAGAAACCGCTCTTTCATATGCAACATCATACTCAATAGTCTCGCTCTGTGGGTCAAAGATAACATTAACCGCACCGGGAACCACCAGTATAGTGTCACATCCGAGCCACGCCGCAACCTCAAGCTGCTTCTTTGTAATCTCTTTTGCTTTTTGTCTGTTTTCCTCTTTGTCAGAAGTATAGTTGTATGTCCAGTATAGGCCTGAAGCAACGCTATAAAGTTCTATTCCGGCTTCTTCCGCGATCTTTTTTACTTCTAAAATTTCTTCTTTTGTAGACTCAAGTGACACCGGACCCTTTTCGTCAAGCGCAACCTCAACACCATCAAAACCCGCATCTTTGGCAAGTTCAAAACACTTCTTCAGATCGGGTTCTGCAAATGACCATATGCTTATACCTTTTTTCATTTTAACAACCTCCTTTTTTATTACTTCTATAATAAAATAAATGTGTAAATATTGTAATATATTTTTTTACCTTAAAAGTACACTTTTGTAAACAAAACACCTCTTGTAAAAAGTCAGAATATGTAAAACATCTTGGTTTTGACGCTGAATATACTACTGTAAAAAACTGTTGATTTGTATAAATAGCATAAATGCCTAAATATTTGCAAGAAAAAAGCAATTTTCCCTTTACAAATAATCAAATTTGTTATACAATAATTAGGTATGTAAACTTATAGAAAATGGAGGTCTTTTTCTATGTATCGAAAGGTATCGACAGATCTTTCTTTTGTTGAGCAAGAGAAACGAATCGTTAAATTCTGGAAAGAAAACGACATATTCAGAAAGAGTATAGAAAATCGTGAAGATTGTGAGATTTTTACCTTTTTTGACGGTCCTCCGACTGCCAATGGCAAGCCTCACATCGGTCATGTTTTGACTCGTGCAATAAAGGACTTGATTCCACGCTACCGCACAATGAAGGGCTACAAGGTTCTTCGTAAAGCAGGTTGGGATACTCATGGTCTTCCAGTTGAACTTGAGGTTGAAAAAGCCCTCGGCATCAGCGGTAAGCCTGAGATTGAAAAGTATGGCATCGAGGACTTTATTAAAAAATGTAAGGACAGCGTTTTCACCTATCAGAGCGAGTGGGAGGAAATGAGCGACCGTGTCGGTTTCTGGGCTGATATGGATGACCCGTATGTTACCTACCACAATGACTATATCGAATCAGTTTGGTGGGCACTTCGTCAGATTTGGGATAAAGACCTTTTATACAAAGGTCATAAAATTATGCCATACTGTCCCCGCTGCGGCACTTCGCTTTCAAGCCACGAGGTTGCACAGGGCTACAAGGATGTAAAGGAAAATTCTCTTATTGCAAAGTTCCCCGTAAAGGATGCAGATAATGAGTTTATTCTCGCGTGGACAACCACCCCATGGACACTTCCGTCAAACATTGCACTTTGTGTAAACCCATATGAAAAGTATGTTAAGTTCACAGCGCAGGACGGCACAAAATATATCATGGCAGAGGCTCTTATCAAGTCAGTCTTTGGCGACGAAGATGTTGAAATCACAGACACCTATGTCGGCAATGACTTAGTTGGGCTTGAGTATGTTCCTCTCTATAATTTTATTGAGCCTGACGGCAAAGCACATTACATTATATCCGATACCTATGTTACTATGGACGATGGTACAGGTATTGTTCACATCGCACCAGCTTTTGGTGAGGACGACTCACGAGTTTGCAAAGAAAATGGACTACCCTTCATTAACCATGTAAATCTTCAGGGTAACTTTGTAGAGGCAACAGGCGAGTGGAGCGGCACCTTTGTAAAGGATGCCGATAAGCTCGTTATCCGTGACCTTAAGGAGAGAAATCAGTGCTTCTCGGTTATTCCGTTTGAGCACAGCTACCCATTCTGTTGGAGATGTGATACACCTCTTCTTTATTACGCTTGTGATACTTGGTTTATCAAGATGACCGCTGTACGCGACAGACTTCTTGCCAACAACGAAAAAGTGAACTGGCTGCCCGACAACATCAAGCACGGCCGTTTTGGTAACTTCCTCGAAAATATTATTGACTGGGGTCTCTCTCGTACTCGTTACTGGGGTACACCTCTGCCTATATGGGAGTGTTCTTGCGGACACAAACATGTTATAGGCTCTATTGCAGAACTTAAAGAGATGGGCATCAACTGTCCTGATGATATTGAACTTCATAAGCCATATGTTGATAATGTTCTTCTAAAGTGTGAAAAGTGCGGCGGCGAAATGAAGCGTGTGCCAGAAGTTATCGACTGTTGGTTTGACTCAGGCTCTATGCCTTTTGCACAGTGGCACTATCCATTTGAAAACAAAGATAAATTTGAGCAGAACTTCCCTGCCGACTTTATCAGCGAAGCAATCGATCAGACTCGTGGTTGGTTCTATACTCTTATGGCAATCTCCACTTTACTCTTTGACGACGCGCCATATAAGAATGTAGTTGTTCTTGGTCATGTTCAGGATGACAAGGGCATAAAGATGAGCAAACATAAAGGCAATGTAATTTTGCCTATGGATATACTCAATGACCAGGGTAGCGACGCGGTTAGATGGTACTTCTACTCCAATTCTGCTCCGTGGCTCCCCAATCGTTTCTCGGCAAAGAATGTATCAGAGTCACAGCGCAAGTTCCTGGGCACACTATGGAACACATATGCGTTCTATGTGCTCTATGCAAACATAGACAAATTTGACCCAACAAAGTACAGTCTTGACACAGAAAAGCTTACAGTTCTTGATAAGTGGATTTTATCAAAGCTCAATAACCTTATTAAAGTTGTTGACAACTACCTTGAGAACTATAAGATTACCGAGGCAACCCGCGCAATGACAGACTTTGTAGACGAACTCAGTAACTGGTATGTTCGCCGCAGCCGTACAAGGTTCTGGGCGAGCGAGCTTACAGATGACAAGGTTAGTGCATATATGACGCTCTACACCGTTTTGGTTGAGTTCTCAAAAATTTGCGCACCTTTCATTCCATTTATGACAGAGGAGATTTATAACAACCTTGTTGTTTCTGTTGACAAGAATGCTCCTCAGAGTGTTCACATGTGTGACTTCCCTAAATACAACGAGTCACTCAGCTTCCCTGAGATTGAGGCAGATATGGACGCAATTGCAAAGATTGTCAACCTGGGTCGTGCTGCAAGAAACGAAGCAAACATCAAAAACAGACAGCCACTTTCTAAGGTATTTGTTCAGGCAGAGGCTGAAATTAACAAGGCTTATGCGGATATAATTCTTGAAGAGCTTAACATCAAAGATGTTGAGTTTACAAATGACGCTTCATCCTTTATCAGTTATAACTTTAAACCGCAGATGCGCACAATGGGTCCAAAATACGGCAAACTTATGCGTCCTATCTTTGATGCAATCGCAACTCTTGATTCAGCATCGGTTATGGCAACCTTGAATAGCGGCGAGGCACTTAAACTTACAGTTGAGGGCACAGATGTAGAAATCTTCAAGGAAGATGTACTTGTTGACACTCAGCAAAAAGACGGCTTTGTTGCATCTGCAGACAACGGTTTTACCGTTGTTCTTGACACAAATCTTACAGACGCACTTATTGAAGAGGGCTTTGTACGAGAGATTATAAGCAAGATTCAGACAATGCGTAAAGACAGTGGCTTTGAAGTCACCGACAAGATTTCAGTAGGATTTAGTGGAAGCGATAAAATTGCAGAAATCTTTGCGGCAAATGACACCGAGATAAAGGCACAGACTCTTGCGGAAACTGTTTCTGCATGCTGTTGCGAAAACGCAAAGACATGGAACATTAACGGCGAAAGCGTTGACATTTGTATAAAAAAACTGTAATTAACATGGGTGATAGCATATGAATATTACACTTATTATATCCTTGTTTGGCGGGCTTGCGCTATTTCTTTATGGAATGCAAATGATGTCAGAAGGTTTAGAGGCAGCTGCAGGAAATCGAATGAAACAAATCCTCAACAAACTGACATCAAACAGATTTTTAGGCGTGGCAGTTGGTGCGATTATAACAGCTGTTATACAATCATCCTCTGCTACAACCGTTATGGTTGTCGGCTTTGTAAACACAGGGCTTATGACGCTTAAACAAGCAGTATGGATTATAATGGGTGCCAACATCGGCACCACTATAACGGGTCAACTTATCGCCCTTGATATAGGAGCCATTGCACCAATCATCGCCTTTGTCGGTGTTGCTCTGATTATCTTTATGAAGAAAGATATCTTTCATCATTACGGCAACATCATAGCAGGTCTTGGTATATTGTTTATCGGTATGGGAATGATGAGCGGCTCTATGGAGCCACTGCGTGACTCGGAGGCATTTGTAAACCTTGTAGGCAGCTTCAGAAACCCACTGGTTGGCATACTTGCCGGCGCAATCTTTACTGCTATCATCCAGTCATCCTCTGCTTCTATTGGCATTTTGCAGGCACTTGCAATAAGCGGTGTAATCGGTCTTGACAACGCAGTTTATGTCCTCTTTGGTCAAAACATTGGTACATGTATAACAGCACTTCTTGCCTCTATCGGCACAAGTCGCAACGCAAAACGCACAACTATTATCCACCTTATATTCAACATTGTAGGTACAACCGTGTTTACTATTATATGTATGACGACTCCACTTACAGAGCTCATCAAATCAATTACACCGGGTAATCCTGTTGCACAGATTGCAAACACACACACTTTATTTAACATAGCGACAACAGTACTCCTTATCCCATTGGGTGGATACCTTGCAAAGCTTTCAACTATTATTTTGCCTGACAAGGCTTCTGACGAAGAGGACGAACAACATCATCTTAAGTATATACAAGCAGCGATGGCGATAGACGAGAAAAATATTGGTAGTTCAATTATTGCTATTAACAACATAGAGAAGGAACTCTTTAGAATGACCGAGATGACAATGCAAAATGTACGCAACAGTTTTGCTGCAGCCATAAAGGGTATTCCGATAAATATAGATAAATTTAAGGACACTGAGGAATATATAGATTATCTCAACAAGGAGATTTCTAAATATATCTCACACATACTCGCTCGCGATAAAAGCGAGACGGACTCAGCAATACTCAGCTCATTCTTCAAAATTTCGGGCAACCTTGAGAGAATTGGCGACCATGCTACCAACATTTTTGGTTATACAAGAACTCTTGCGCGACTGAACATTACCTTCTCAGAGCACGCTCAGGAAGAGATTGCAAGGATGCAATCCGTCTGCGATAAGGCTATCAATATGATTTACAGAAAGTCTGAAATTGGAATTGAAGAATTATCCGACATCTCTGCAATAGAGCAAAAGATAGACGATATGACAAAGATTTTCAGACAAAATCAGATTGATCGTATGCACAGCGGCCATTGTTCTGACGAAGCATGTATTTTGTACTCCGAGATGCTTACCGACTTTGAGAGAATCGGCGACCATGTCTTAAACATCGGACAAAGTCTTGCATCAATTACAACAATGAAATAAAAAATAAAATCGGTTGGGCACTGCCCAACCGATTTTATTTTATAAGTTCTCTTAATGTAAACCCAAAAGCAAGAATACATATTACAACTGATATTGCGTTTCCAAGAAGTAACCACCAGAACGACTTTCTAAAGCTTAGTTTAAATATAAGCTTTGCAGCAAGACCCTCGACCAAAACATTGGTAAGTACAGTCAAAATATACTCACTTATCCACATCGCAGTATCAAAAGTGTTACCAAGGCCCGAAGCAATCGCATCGAGCAACATTCCAATAAAAACTGCGCCAAAAAATCCTACAAGAGGAATCAACAAAACTCCAACTATGGTTGATATTGCATTTATGGTAATTGATATAATCCCTGCCTGTTTAATTGTTTTGTCTATAAAAAGTTTTATAAATATTGCTTCTACAATAATTCCAGCGATAATTATATACCAACTTCTAAGCCCCTCCGCAATGTATATTGACGGCCAAACTACATTGGCAAACGCCGTCTGCGGAAGCAAAACTGCTGCCGCTACCACTGCCGCAATCGCCTTAAATTTATCTCTCATAAGTTTCACCTCTTATAAATAAAAATCGAGAGCCATCATCAAACAAAACCCAACAAGCAACGCATATGTTGCCGCTCTCTCATTACCATGCGCATGTGTCTCTGGTATCATCTCATCGCTGATTATGTATAGCATTGTTCCACCTGCAAAGCTAAGAGCAAATGGCAAAATTGCCACAGAAAGAATTGCAGCAAAATAACCTATCATAGTACCTATAACCTCAACGAGTCCTGTGGCCGCCGCAATAAGAAAAGCTTTTTTCTTACTGATACCAAGCGATAAAATAGGCGCAATTATGACCATTCCTTCAGGCAAGTTCTGAAGGGCAATACCCCCTGCGGTCACTAATGCCCCTACCGTGTCGCCAGAGCCAAAACCTACGCCTGCAGCGATACCCTCGGGCAAATTGTGGATTGCGATTGCCAGAACAAAAAGAATGACCTTGTTTATACGGGAGTTAAGCTCTGTATGTTTTTCCTCTTTTCCATCTCTAAAAAAGTTATGCATATGAGGAACAATTCTGTCGATTATATTAAGCGCAACCGCACCGCAAAAAATACCAACAACTGTGACCAATATCGCATTTTCTCCGCCTTGAATTGACGGCAGAATTAGTCCAATAACCGCCGCAGCAAGCATTACTCCCGCCGCAAAGCCAAGTATTGTATCACTAAACTTTGCTGATATTTTTTTAAATAAAAATCCAATAATTGCACCAAGCACAGTTGCTCCACCTACGCCTGTTGCGGTCATCAAAACCATCTGCATTTCCATTCCCCTATCTCTCGTTAAAGTATTTCTCTAAAATTTCTGCCGCATCGCCTACTAGTTCTGCGCATGGGCGTTTCTTATAATATTCCTTTGTTCTGTCACTTGGGACATAGTCATTTTTATTATCATCAAGACCTAAAAGCTCTCGACAGATTATAGAACCATTTTTCTTTTTAAATTCTTCAGCTAATTGCTGTATCAATTTGTAGTGGTTTGTCTTTGCCTCTTTGTCATCCGGCGAGGTATAACCGCTATGGAGACCCACCACCATAAACAATCCGCTGACTGCGCCACATACCTCTCGAAGTCTACCCATTCCACCTCCAAACGACGAAGATATCTTCATCGCAGTCGTAAAATCCACTCCAAATTCCTCACAAAACGCTCCAAGCACAGCCTGAGAGCAATTGTATCCGTCCAAAAATAGTTTAATTGCTGTTTCCCTTTTGCTCATAATCTTCTCCTTATTATCACTCCATAGAAAACTAACCACTAAATTTTGCTTATATTATATAATTGCATTTGTTTTTTGTCAATAAAAAGGAGTTCACCATATGGTGAACTCCTTTTCATTTTATCTTACGCCTTTTTCGATGTAATCGCTTTAGTTATAAGCAGTGTTGCCAGCATAAGCACGATACCTATTGGCAAACAAATCCATGCATTCTTTATGAATCCTGCAAAGAGATATGTTATAAAAGATACCCCCGCAGCCACAAGTGCATATGGAAGCTGAGTAGACACGTGGTTTATGTGGTTACACTGCGCACCTGCAGATGCCATAATTGTAGTATCTGATATAGGCGAACAATGGTCACCGCAAACTGCACCCGCCATACAAGCAGAGATTGCAATAATGCTGATTTCATTATCAATAGAGCCACCAAATATTGCAAGTACAATCGGGATAAGGATACCAAATGTACCCCACGAGGTTCCTGTTGAGAAGGAAAGTCCAACACCAATTAAGAACACAATAGCCGGCAGAAGCGGAATAAACGAACTTGCATAAAGGCGAACAAACTCTGCAATAAATACCTTTGCACCAAGACTATCGGTCATAGCTTTAAGTGTCCATGCGCAAGTCAGAATTAATATAGCAGGCACCATCGCCTTGAAGCCCTCGGGGATGCTTTCCATACATTCTGTGAACTTAAGAACTCTGCGGCACATAAAGTAAATAACAGAGAAAATAAGACCCGCAAATGAACCATACACAAGTCCAACAGATGCGTCCGCACCTGAGAAAGCGCCAATAAAGTCACGATATGCATCACTGTCTGCAGTAAAGAATCCACCTGAGTAGATAAGACCAAGTACGCAAGCAACTATAAGAACAAAAACAGGGGCAACCAAATCCCATACACTGCCTTTGCCATTCTCATCCATAGCCTCTACTCTCTCAAGCTTATCCCTGCCCTCTTCTGAGAAGATGTCGCCGTTTTCTGCGTTTATCTCATGTTTCTTCATAAGACCGAAGTCAAACTTAGAAATCGCAAGCACAAACATCATCAATATTGTAAGGATTGCATAGAAGTTATAAGGAATTGCTCTTATAAAAAGTTCAAGACCACCGATTTGCTCTTCCGATACAAAGCCCGCAACCGCTGCTGCCCATGAAGAAACAGGAGCAATAATACATATCGGCGCGGCAGTCGCATCTATAAGATACGAAAGTTTTGAACGGGAAATCTTAAACTTATCTGTTACAGGGCGCATAACCGAGCCAACTGTCAGACAGTTGAAGTAGTCATCCACAAAAATAAGTACACCAAGACAGATTGTGGCAATCTGCGCGCCAACTCTTGACTTAATGTGCTTTTCTGCCCATCTTCCAAAAGCTGCAGAGCCGCCTGATTTATTCATCAGGGATACAATTGCTCCAAGGATAACAAGGAATATCAAAATACCAATGTTATATGGGTCTGCAACCGATGAAATAAATCCGTCTACAAAGAGATGGTCGATTGTACCTGTAAAGCTGAAGTTTGCATAAAGCAGGGCACCACTCAAAATACCGATAAACAAAGAAGAATAAACTTCTTTGGTGATAAGTGCAAGCACAATTGCAATAAGTGCAGGCAAAAGTGACAACCATGTAGCATACGGCTTTACATCATCTCTTTTTGCCTCAAGAGCTTTGCCTAAGTTTTCATCAAAATTCTCTGCGCCTACATTATCAGAATAACTGTCAATATATGTAGCGGCTGCGGTAGAATAATTTTCTGCCTCTTCTTCTATTACCTCACTGTATGCACCGCTCTCTGTCAGATATGTAGCAGCAGCCTCATTATCAGTAAGGTCAACCTCGTCTGCAAATGCCATAAAGGGCATTGTCACGCTCATTACAATCATAGCAATAACTATAAATGCAAACAAGCGGGTTTTTCCTGTTTGAAAGTTCAAATAACTCTCCTCCTATTATTTTATTTTGTTCCGAAGATTCTGTCTCCAGCGTCTCCAAGACCTGGCATAATATATCCATGCTCGTTCAGGCATTCGTCTAAATTTGCACAGTAAATATCTACATCAGGATGCGCCTCTGACAATGCCTTTGCACCCTCAGGGGCTGCAATAAGACAAAGGAATTTTATATTCTTACCGCCATATGATTTAATCTGTCCAATTGCATCAATGGCAGAGCCACCTGTTGCAAGCATTGGATCAACAACCACTATAAGACGGTTTGAAATATCCGCCGGCAGCTTGCAATAGTACTCGTGTGGCATAAGTGTTTCCTCATCACGGTACATTCCTATATGTCCAATTTTAGCTGAAGGTATAAGTCTTTGTATACCATTTACCATACCAAGGCCTGCACGCAGTATTGGAACAACTGCAAGCTTTTTACCCCTTATAAGTTTCTGCTTTGTCTTCACAAGAGGGGTTTCTATTTCAACCTCTTCAAGAGGAAGGTCGCGAAGTGCCTCATAACACATAAGCATTGTGATTTCTTCAACAATCTCACGGAACTCCTTGTTAGGAGTTGATTTTTTGCGAAGAATTGTAGTCTTGTGCTGAATCAGAGGGTGGTCAAAAATTGTAACATTATTCATAAGATGTCTCCTTACTGTTCGTCTTTTGCTTTTGATACAACTAAGTTAACAATGATGCCAAGGATAAGTGCACATGCAACTGATGTAAGGGTGATCTTACCGAATGTAAGTGTTAGACCGCCAATACCGGCAATCAAAATAGTAGACACAACAAAGAGGTTTTTATTCTTATTAAGGTCTACACCCTGAATCATCTTAAGTCCTGATACCGCAATAAATCCATAAAGTGCCATACATACGCCACCCATTACACAAGATGGAATAGAATTAACAAACGCAATGAATGGTGATACAAACGAAATTATTATAGCAAGTACAGCCGCTGTAATAATTGTGTATACAGATGCGTTTTTAGTAATAGCAACACAGCCTACTGATTCGCCATAAGTAGTATTTGGACATCCTCCAAATATAGCACCGACAAATGAACCAACACCGTCACCCATGAGAGTTCTGTGAAGTCCCGGTTCTTCTAAGAGATCCTGCTCAATAATAAACGAGATATTTTTATGGTCTGCAAGATGCTCTGCAAATACAACAAACGCAACAGGAACGTATGCTACCGCTATTGTTGCCACATATGTAGGATTCAATTCGCCAACACCCTTGATGGCTTCAAGGAATGTAAATTTAGGAACAGCCAGGAATGTTTCCAAAGCAATCTTACCCTCAGGAGCAAGAACTGCAAATTTTCCAAAATCCAAAACCTTAAGCGCATCGATATTGCACATGTTTCCTATTACAGTAAATATAGCAGAAATAGCATATCCGCCAAGGATACCGTATATAAACGGAATTAGTTTGCCATATTTCTTCCCATAAGTAGAGCTTACAATTGTAATCAACAATGTTGTAAGACCGCAAACAAGTGCAATAAATGGAGACGCTACAGAAACCTGAGCCTCTACACCATTTTCAACAACAGTTGCAAGAACGCCGCCCTTTAAAATGTCTCCGACTGCGTTACCCGCAAGAGAAAGTCCAATAATAGCAACAATAGGGCCAATAACTGTTGCCGGCATCACCTTGTCAATCCATTTAACTCCTGCCAATTTAACAATTATGGCAATCACTACATAAACAAGTCCCGCAAACACAGCACCAATAATAATTCCAAGATAGCCAAGACTCATTGATACGCCTCCGGCAAATGCCGCAAACATAGAGTTAATAAACGCAAATGATGAACCTAAGAACACAGGGCTCTTTTTCTTTGTAAAAAGAATGTACACAAGTGTACCGATACCTGCACCAAAAAGTGCCGCTGCTGGACTCATTCCATTACCCACAATAACAGGTACAACCAATGTAGCTGTCATAATTGCGAGCAACTGCTGCAACGCAAAAATAACCAGCGCGCCAAACTTTGGCTTGTCATTTACTCCATAAATCAAATTCATAATAACTCCTCCAAATTGATTTAAAGATTATAATTTTAATATTTTTTACCATTTTATCATAATGTTCTACAAAAAGCAACAAATAGACCTATAATTTTTTATAAAATTTTAATAACAACTATCTTGTTGCATTTTGAACGACAATATCTCCGGTTCTTATCAAATTATATTCTGCGACACAAGTTCCATCAAGGTCCTCTCGGTGCATATCCACCCCAATTATGTCGCAGTTTTCGTAAGTTGTATAGTAGTAAATTCCCTTATCCGTATTACAACAAGAACTATAATTTGTTATTTCAAAATCTCCTCCTACCCATGCGCAGCCTTTTTGCTGATAGACCGAATATAAAATATGAAAAAAATCATTGACAATCTCATTTTCTGATTTTCCAAAAACACAATTGAGTTTTGTAAAGCAAGCTCTTACAAACCTTGATGCAGAAGATAGATCCCCAGGAAGTCCAAGTCCCCCCATGCCTCTGCTGTAGGGTCTGAGCTCTATCTTATCAGAAAATAAATTTGCAGGCTCCTTTGCAGTAACAGATAGATAGTTTGCAAGATTTTGCATTTGATAGTCAAACGGAGGATTATTAGTCAATACTCCGACGGGATTGTCATACGCTTTTAATCCCGAGCGAGTTTGCTCTATAGTTATTGCACCAACCTTGTCTGCCACAATCCAATGAAGCGGTGACGGCGCAAATTTTTCATCAAACGCCTCATCCGTTATATTTATCTCATCAATTAGTTTTTTTGCTTCAGTTACAGTTTTGCACTTTGATAATATAAACGGTATAAACTCATAGGATGCAACATTTACTTTCGTGCCCGACTTCTTCATATACTTTGCATTATCAGGAAAATTAAGTCCCGCCGCACTGAGACCCATTTCGTTAGTAGCATCAAAATACAAGGGATATTCATCGCGGACAAGCGCCATTCCGATTATTGCAAAATGCTTATTTACGCACTCACCGTTTGTAAATTTAAAGCAATATCTTCTCGGCGTAATTACCACCTTCTGTCCAAAGTCATATTCATAATCAAGATTTCTACCAAAATAATTATCACCCGCATTGATTGAAATTGCAGTACACATAATATCACCTCGTTTCCATTTTGTACAAATGAGTAAAAAAAATACCGGGTTACCCCCGGTATTTTTATTTTATCTCCCAGTTTACAGGCTCTTGTCCTATCTGCTCTAAAAATTCATTACACTTTTTAAAATGGTCACACCCAAAAAATCCGTTGTATGCTGAAAGGGGGCTCGGATGTGCACAAGACAGTATCTTATGCACTGAATTTGTAACAACTCTTGCTTTCTTCCTCGCATTTGCTCCCCAAAGCATGAACACAATGGGTTTTTCTCGCTTGTTTAAAAGTTCTATAACTTTATCGGTAAAAATCTCCCATCCAATATCCTTATGGCTGTTTGCCTGTCCCTCTCTGACAGTCAATGTTGCATTTAAAAGAAGTACACCTTGTTTTGCCCAATCAGTAAGCTCTCCATGACTTGGTGGTTCTATATTAAGCTCGTCCTTGATTTCTTTAAATATGTTTTTAAGCGATGGTGGCTGTGGCACACCTTTTTTTACTGAAAAACATAATCCATGCGCCTGACCCTCCCCATGATATGGGTCCTGCCCGATAATAACGACTTTTACATCAGAGTAGGATGTATACCTAAAAGCATTAAATATATCATACATATCAGGATATATTGTGTATGTCTTATATTCTTTAGCAAGAGTTGTACGAAGATTTATGTAGTACTCTTTTTCAAACTCTTCCTTTAAAAGGCTGTCCCATTCGTTACCTATATTTACCATATAAATCATCTCCTTACGGACTTAGGGTTACACAGGTAGATGTGTGTATCAACATCCGCTAAACCTATGCGCCAACACCTTTATTATACTACACAATATTTTAAAAATAAAGCATATTTTTAAAATGCAATAAAATGTATATTTTACTTTGGCCATCATATACTATATACGATTTTTGTTTATGCCAAAGAACATACGAAACGGAGCTATAAAGATGAATGCGATAATCGTCCCTGATTTTTCAAAAAACTCATTGAACCCCCTACTTTGCAACAGACGCATACACGAGCTTCCAGTTGTAGGTGTCCCTATAGAGCAACATATACGCAAGTATCTCAAACATGCTGGCATCTGCGACATAGGAATCTGCACAGACTTTTCGATTAGCAATCTTTTAAGCCTAGCAGACGCCGATGGAGTTTTAGCAATTAACAACAATCTTATTACATCTACAGACATAAACGAAGTTATTTCTTTTCATCAAAAAAACCTTTGTGATATAACCATCGTTCTTTGCCACAACGATAATCCATATACACCTTGCAAAGATTTTTTGCCAGCAGAGATAAGAAAAGAGTCAGAGGGCATTTATATATTCTCAAAAAACGCTCTTGATACACTCTCTTCATCAGCGTCCTCTCTGTGCGGTGATAAAATTTTTTACGAAGCTATCTCAAAAAACTTAAAGGTATTAGGTTACATGACAGAATCTGATTCTATCACTATATCAAATCCCGAGGATTATATGCACTGTCACAACAAGATACTCAGCGGTCATCTTATCGCCCATATGTCTGCCACCCAAGTAAAGGATGGCTTGTGGATTGAGCCCAATGTTCATCTTGAGAGTGGCGTAAAAATTGAGACTCCTGTGTATATTTCATCCGGATGCTCAATTGATTTCGGTGCAAAAATAGGAGGGGGAACTTTTATCGGCAAAAACTGTTCGATAAAATCAGGAGCAACTCTTACTCACTCTATAATCGGGGCGGGTTGCCATATTTCAGAAAACTCATCTGTAAGCGGAGGAATTCTTGATTCCAATGTTATACTTGGTAAAAATTCTGTTGTTATGGATAGCGCTATAATCGGAAGCGGATGCAGAATAGAGGCAGAATGCACGATAAATTCAGGCGTACGCGTATGGCCAAACAAACGAATTTTGCAAGGGACAAAACTCAATGATAATCTGATTTGGGGAAGTGTCGGAACCGAAAGGCTTTTTTACTCTGACAAGATATGTGGCGAAATCAATGTTGATATAACCCCTGATTTTATGGCAAAGCTAGGTTGTGCAATTAGTACAATGTACAGGGGATATAAAGTAGGTTTAAGCTTTGATTCAGCTCCTATCTGCTCTATACTTGCCTCTGCCGCAATGTCAGGTTTTGCCTCTACCGGCACAAGAGTTTTAAATTTTGGAGAGCAAAGTCTGGCTTCTGCAAGACTTGCAACACGATTTTTTAATGTTGAAATAACCATGCACATATGCCAGGCAAGCACCTATGGAGGCTCTTGCCCCGAGCTTGTTCTCATAGAGCGCAATGGCGCATACCTGTCAGGAAGCAATCAGCAAAAACTTGAATCTATATTCTCAGGCAATGTATTTTTAAGGACAGATACCAAAAAACTTTACGATACAATAAATCTTGAGCAATACAGATTTTTTTATATTCAGGAAATTCTGAACGAACTTAAAAGTAAGCGATTTAGTAAAAATGTGGAGCTTCGTACTCGTTCTGAAACCCTGTCTGAAATTCTGGAGAATCTTTTTTGTGAGATAGAAAACGCCGGTCAACGCAATGTATCGCCTGAATTTTCTGCAGACATCTGCCAAAACGGGCAAGGGCTTACTCTATATACAAATAACGGTCAACGCATCAGCGAATCAACACTTCTTTATATAATCTCAATCGTTTTGATAAAGCATTTTAACTGCAAAAAAATTGTGCTTCCCATTTATGCATCAAGCGCACTTGAAAATCTTCTTATTAAAGAAAATATAACAATTATAAGATGCGGTATGTCAGATACAGAGTTTATAAACACTCTTTTAAATAATAATCTTTATTATCAGTTTAGGATGTGCTTTGACGGCATTTACTGTGCTGTTATGCTTCTGGATTATTTAAACTTAAACAACCTAAGTTTTGATAATATTATAAATTCTCTTCCTGTTGAATGCCGCCTTGAAACCGAGGTTGAATGCCCCAGCAGTCGCAAGGGACAGATAATTGGCAACCTTAATTCAAAGTATAGCGGCAGCAAAATTTATATGACAGACGGAATAAAGATATACAAAAACAACGGCTGGGTTCTGGTTATCCCCGAGAAATACAGACATTATGTAAAGATTATAACAGAAGGTATAAACACAGAGGCAGCAAAAGAAATAAGCGCTGAATTTACCAACAAAATAAAAAAACTTGCAAAACTTCAATAAATGGTGTATAATATACTAAGTTGATTTGTTCGGATTTCGTATGCGATGGATGCATCGACGCAATCATCGCATACAACTTTAAAATTAAGATTTATATGAGCGGGCTTTTTTAATAACAAAATTCTCGACTGGTCTTTTGGAGAATTTTCAACAAAATGGAAGCAACCTTGTTCTTCCTCTTATTTTTGTTGTGTAAATACATATTTTTAAGGAGGGTAAAATTTGAAGAAAACTGACAAAATCAAATGGATTCCGCTTGGCGGATTAAATGAAATCGGAAAGAATATGAATGTCTTTGAGTACGGAAGTGACGCCATAATATTAGACTGTGGTATGTCTTTTCCAGATGACGATATGCCGGGGGTCGATATCGTTATACCAGAGATCACATATCTTCATAAAATAGCCGATAAAATCAGGGCAATAGTACTGACACACGGTCATGAGGACCACATCGGTGCTATACCATATGTTTTAAAGGAGTTTAATGTGCCTGTATATGGCACAAGGCTTACACTTGGAATATTGAAAAACAAGCTGGCAGAGCATGGACTTTTGGGTTCTGCAAAGCTCATCAATCTTGAAGCAGGCGACACAGTCAAGCTTGGCGCTTTTAAAGTTGAGTTTATCCATACAAATCATTCAATTGCAGACGCAGTTGCCATTGCGTTGCACACACCTGCAGGAGTCATTCTGCATACTGGCGACTTTAAAATTGATCCTACCCCAATAGACGGAGGGATGATTGACCTTGCCCGCATAGGCGAACTTGGCAACAAAGGTATACTTGCTCTTATGTCAGATAGTACAAACGCCGACAGAACAGGCTTTACCATGAGCGAAAGTACAATCGGTAAAACCTTTGACAACCTCTTTGACAGAAGCTCTGACAAAAGAATTATTATTGCGACATTTGCATCCAATGTACATAGGGTGCAACAAATTGTAAACTCTGCTCACACTCACGGCAGAAAGGTCGCAATTTCGGGAAGAAGTATGGAAAATGTTCTAAATGCTGCAATTGAGCTTGGGTATATGAACATACCAAAAAACACCCTTATCAGCATTGACGAGATTAATCGTTACCCAAAGGATAAACTTGTCATAATAACAACCGGAAGTCAAGGAGAGCCTATGTCAGCACTGACAAGAATTGCTTTCTCAAGTCATAAAAAGATAAACATCGAGCCAACCGACCTTGTTATTATCTCGGCAAGCCCTATCCCGGGCAACGAAAAGAATGTATCAAATGTCGTAAACGAACTTTTAAAACATGGTGCAGAGGTTGTACACGACAGGGAGGACGATGTTCATGTTTCAGGTCACGCCTGTCAACAAGAGCAGCAGATTATACTTGCCCTTGCTAAGCCCAAATACTTTATACCTGTTCACGGAGAATATCGCCATTTGTGTCGCCACAGAGATTTAGCACTGCAGACAGGCATAGACCCTAAAAACATCTATATCTCTGACATTGGAAAGGTAATGGAGCTTTCAAACCAAGGGGCAAAATTTACGGGCACCGTGCCTGCAGGAAAGGTTTTGGTTGATGGTCTTGGGGTTGGAGATGTTGGCAACATCGTGCTGAGAGATCGCAAACACCTTGCAGAAGATGGCATAATAATTGTTGTTCTGACTATAGACAAAGCAAGCGGAGAATGTGTGTCAGGCCCAGATATTATATCGCGTGGATTTGTGTATGTAAGAGAGTCAGAGGATCTTATGGACTCTATTAGAGAAATTTCAGCAGAAGTTGTTGATAAATGCACAGAGGGTGCAACTATTAACTGGTCAACCATAAAAACAAGGCTTAAAAATGATATCGGCAGCTATTTGTATTCAAAAACAAAACGCCGTCCTATGATATTACCGATTATAATGGAAGTATAATTTATAAAAAAATGCGACCCCTATGGGTCGCATTTTTATGTAATTATATTATGCTCATTTTGGCAATCTTTATGTCTTCCACAGGAGTACCACCCTCGGGGCCTCTGCGCTCAACCTCTAAAAAGCTATCGACTGTCTCCATTCCCTCGATAACCTTTCCAAACGCCGCATACTGCCCGTCTAAAAATGTGCAATCTCCATAACAGATAAAGAATTGACTGCTTGCAGAGTTGGGATCCATAGATCTTGCCATTGATACAACACCGCGTGTATGCGAAAGGGTATTTTGCGAAAATCCATTCTGCAAAAATTCTCCTTTAATTTTCTTGCCGCTTCCACCCATGCCTGTTCCTGTCGGGTCGCCGCCCTGCGCCATAAAATCATCTATTACACGGTGAAATGTAACACCATCATAAAATCCTTCACCTACTAGGTTCTCAAAGTTCGCAACTGTCTCGGGCGCAAACTCTGGCATAAGCTCAATTATAAACTCGTCGCCCTTTTCCATTTCTACTTTTATCTTTGTGTTTGCCATTTTACTTTCCTCCATTTTGATTGTTGAGTATTTCACTTGCCTCGTAGGCATCTGTCACTATATCCTTGACAGACAAATTGTTATACACATCAGTATTTATTGATATTTCTCCTCTAAGTGATGCCTTAATCTCACAAATGCCGACAACTCTCTTTATTATATGATAGCCATAATCACTCTCAACAACATCACTTATCTCGCCATAGTCCAGCGCAAACGCAGCTTTCTCAAATTCAGGCACCATTACTCCCTTTCCAAAGCTGTATCCCGCAGGAGTCTGTCCTGGGTCCTCACTATACTCTGCCATAAGTTTTTCAAAATCCTCTCCTGCGGTTGCTCTTTTGAGTATATCTTCTATAACAGCCTTAGGATTGTCGTGATTTTCGCTGTCATTCATAATCAATATGTGCTGGGCACTTACCTCATCTTCTCTTTTAAACGAACGCAATACGCCTTCATCATCAATATATTTTTGTCTGTTTTGATTAAAGTCCGCCTCAACCTTCCCGCTTCCTTCAAGAAGCCTTGCAAGTCTTTCGTATCCCTCAACCGTTGAAAATCCCATTGTACGAAGCACAAGTTTAAGGTTTTCTTCTCCACTGCTTTCTCTATACTGCTCCATCGAAGATATAACCTCTTTTATATCTTCGTCGGTAACTTCTACGCTTTTTTCCTTGCCCAACTCTACAAGCGCTAAATTATCTGCGTAGGCTGTAATTGCACCTTCTTTTATCACATCTGCCAGAGTTTTTCCTGCCTCTGTCTCTTTATTCCAGTCAATTTTTGAAAAATCTCCGTCAAACGCAGGGTCGCTGCTCTGTATCTGCGAAATTGCATTTTGAATCACAAAATACCTGTACTCATCAACTTTCAGCTCTGTTTCGCCTATAGTTGCTACGACTGCATTTGGGTCGCCCGATACCTCTTTAATCTCTGTGCTCTCGCCGCCGCAACCTGTAAAAATACCAACACAGAGTGTAATCAAGATTAAAATTGCATGTAGTTTTTTTATATTCATTTCTTCTCCTTTTATAACACAACATTATATACTATTATTTTTACAAGAAAGAGTCCTAGCTCCTTTTCAATCTGCATACAAACAACATCCGTCATCATAACGATGAATATTGTCTTTAATACCCAAGCTTCTTCATTTTTTTGTATACCTGTTTTGCGACAAGTTTATACCCCGCCCCATTTAGATGCACCTCATCTGCTTTTCCCGGATTTTCCATAAATCTGTATCCACCAAGGAGCGAGAAAGGAACCTTGCCTTCCTTAATATATTCTATATCCTGCTCTGTTGCCTCAATGCCTGCATCTTTAAGAGCCTGCTCTGTTGCAAGATACGCCTTTGCATCGAAGAATTTTTCACCAAATTCTTTTGACAGCGCCTCGTTTATTCCTGGCCACGAAGATGCCCCACCTGTTGTAAGACCAATTACAATAAACTTCTCTTCTTCAGGAATTTTGGCATCAATTACATCACGCTTATCTCTAAACTCTATCCCTGCGTTTTCAAGAATCATCTTCTTTAGCGCAAGAATTATGTTCTCGGGTTTTATTGCCGCGCCGCCCTCGTCTGTATCATCCCATCCGTAGTTGGTGCCTGCCCAATAAATGTTGATGTCCGCATCCATATCATGCGCCGCAACTGTTATCTCAGCCCCCTTTGGCACATCTATCGCTTCGCCGCTCTCATTTCTTAAAAATGTTGCACTCGTAAGATATCTTACACCCTTTTCGTCAATCAAGAATGAGGTATAAAGTTTTCCCTCTACCTTTGTGCTATCGTCAATATGAATGGTTGCCGGTGTCCAGCCTCCTCTTTTTGTATTAGCCGGAACAACCCTGCCTGCATAATCTTCTTGATCATAAAGTTCTCTGCCCGAAAAAGAAATATCTACAGGTTTTTTATTTGGCAAGATTTCAAGCGCCTCGTCAAGAACAATCTTTATAGCTCCTGACCGCGCCGCAATAGTTATCAGACCCTCACTTGCAACGCCAAAGTTTTCTACCTTGTAGCCGGTCAAACGCGCAAGTTCATCAGGATATGTCACACCGTCTCCAGCTACACCCTCAGTCAAACTGTCTCCCCAGCACGCTACCGTAACATCTTTTACTGCACCACAACCAGAAAGTGTACAGATACAAAGTGCAATCAATATAACAAACAAATATAATCTCTTGTTCATAGGATTTCTCCTTTTTTTACCTGATATCAGTTTTGCATCAGGGACGCATCCCTATATCTTAAAAAAGGCGACCATGGGGTCGCCTTTTTTAATCTGTTTAATATCCAAGCGCTATAATCTTGTTGTAAACCTGTTTTGCAATAAGTCTGTAACCATGTTCGTTAAAGTGAGTCTCATCTGCTCTTTCAGGTTCATTAGGATATCTATATCCACCAAGGAGCGAGAAAGGAACCTTGCCATCAGCGATATATTCTATATCCTGCTCTGTTGCCTCAATCCCTGCGTCTGTAAGAGCCCCCTCGGTTGCAAGATATTCCTTTAAGTCAAGGAAGTTATCACCAAACGCTTGTGCAAGTTCTTCATTTACGCCCGGGGTGCGATTCTCACAACCTTCAGCTGTAAGGCCAAGCACGATATACTTCGCATCAGGAACAAGCACTGAAAGATCTGCATTAAGAATTACTGTGTTACTTGCAAATTCTGTCATATCATATCCTGCATTTTCAAGAATCATCTTCTTAAGCGCAATGATAAGATCATCTGCATCACAATCACTCGTATCTGTATTGTCCCATCCACGATTTGTGCCTGCCCAGTAGATGTTGATGTCACCCTCTACATCGTGTGCATCAATCTTAATCTTTGAACCAGCAGGAATCTCAACTTCCTCGCCTTTTTCGCTGCGTGTAAATCTTGCTTTTGTCAATGCATGAACTCCATCCTCGTTTAGAGCATATGCAGTGTTGAGTGTACCCTTTATCTCGGTACCATCTTCAAGTATGATTGTAACAGGATTCCATCCGCCACGAGAATTGCTGCACGGAGCAACCATGCCTGCATCTTCTTCGTTGAACAGTTCTGTGCTTGAGATCTTTATGTCTACCTCGGTACGATCTGCGGGAAGATCAAGGTCTTCGCCAACTATAATGTTGAGTGCGCCTGAACGCGCCGCAATTGTAATAAGACTCTCGCCTGCAACACCCATGTTAGCTACCTGATAATCAATCAACATCTTTGCAAGCTCATCAGGATATGTCACGCCATTACCTGCTACGCCTTCTGTAAGGCTGTCACCCCAACATACAATTTTAGCAATAATTTCTTTGTATACAGGAGTAATCTTTCCGTCTGTACCCCATACAAATACTCTGTCTCCATCTTCAATCTCAGCATCTGTAAACCATGTATCACCATCTACCTTGTCAACCTCGCACTTTGTAAGATTCGTAAGAATACCATCTTCGTACTTTGCAATATATACCTTTGCATTCGTGCTGTTGCCCATGCCATCTGCTACATCAATCATCCATCTGCCATCAGCAATTTCTGTACGACTCATACCTGTACGAGTTTTGATTGGATAATAATGGAGTGAGTCACCAGCCTTTACAAGAATCTGGTCAATCTCATTAGCGAATGTCGCTGCTTCGCCGTCTGCTGTGAGGCCACTGATTTCTCCGCCATTTACCACAATTCCAGCAACCACATCTTCATCTATAGTTGCATTTTTGTTTATGATAAGTGTCTTTCCATCTTCTGCAACTTCGTATCCCTCTGCAAGTTCAGGAAAGTCAAGGCTTACCGGAGCCTTTGGAACAGGATTATATACACCAACATCTGCTACAACATTATCTACATGGAAGCCTGTTCTGTAAATATCAAAGTAGCTTTCAAAGATTGATACATAGCCTCTGCAGAATTTTGACGACATAACAAGTTCGCCATCTATGTAGTAATCAATTTTGTCAGAACACGGCCATAACTGTATAGCAACATTGTACCATTGCTTCTGATTACCATCTGCAACCTTTATAATTGAATTTGCAGAATCACCGCTATTAACAGAAAACTCAAGTCCCTCGTCTGTCGTATTTATATTCATCAGCGAGGTCAGAGTATAGTTCTCGTCAAGGTCTCCTGTTGCAACATCCTGAAGATACATATTACCAAAGAGACGAATGTTGTTACCTTCTTGAGCGTTTGCTTTTAAACTTCCGTCGTGAAGGACATCAAATGTCATATAGAATGGCTTGGAAGCAACCGCATTTAATCTTCCGTCACCGCCAAACACTGCGTGGCTACCGGCAAGGTCAAAGAGATGTGATCTCTTCCAAATAAGTTCCTCTTCTTCTAATCCCGTCGTCCATGTATATGCAAGTTCTCCCGAGCCCTTTCCGAACTTCTCGTAGGAAACACCTGTCTGATTTACCTTTGTGTTTGGATCCTCTTTATCTCTTGTGACTACAGTATCATCACCATCAAGACTAATTGTTTCCATTACACTATCCAGTGTTGACTTTTGAACAACCGGTATCGGATATGTCCTTCCGCCCTTACCTGTAACAATTGCATGCGATGCAGTGTTTGCATAAGCTGTACCTGTAACCTGTGCGCCTGCAATTGTTGCAAGGACACAATCTTCTACAGATGCGAGGCTTTCTATCTTTGTGATAAGCTGATCTGCTGTCTCTGTGCCATCTATATAGATACTGTTGCCATACCAGCCTATTGCCTCTGCCGCTTTGTCAGCAAATCCGGGGATTGCTGAATCATCAAATCTTGAATCACCCTTGTATACATCTACGCTGAAATCGTCTATGCACGAAAGCGCTCCACTTGTGAAGTCAAACTGTGCGAGTCCTCTGAAAAGGTTGTTCTCTGTAAGAGGGGTTTCATCAAATGCTTTTACATTGTTTACATAAGCCGTAATTGTATCAGGTTTTGTAACAGTAACTACCTCGGCAGCTTCTGCGCTACCTGGGGTATCAACTGTCTGCGAACCGGCCGTAAGCACAACGGTAACTGTTACCCAGTTACCATCAAGAACTACCTTAGTTCTTGATTTATTTGTGTCAACTATTGGCAATTCTGCCTCAGATAGCGTATCATCGGATACTGTATAATTTGTTTCATTAACTGCATACTTACCAGTCTTAGGTTCTCCATTGAGAACTCTTAAAGACCCAGCCATTGTTCTTGCAACTAAGCTGTAGTTATCAATTTCTACAGCTGCCGGAGCGCCTTCAGGGGCTCCGTTTGTTGTGTTTTCAGTAGATACAAATCTCTTTCCTTCGTACTTTGCAAGAAGGTTAAGGTTTATAGATGACAATGTCTTGAAGGATATAACTACTTGTTCGCCCTCTAAAAGGCCCTTTGTATATTTGCTGAGGTATCCTGAGTTTTTAGACGACATATAACGGGTATCCTTTACGCCTGAGCGATATGTGTCCCCTTCGAGAATACCTTTTCCTGCAACATCTGCAGTTGTATCTCCAGCATAGTTTGCGTATTTAGCAAGAGTACCATCATATAACTGTCTGTTCTTAAGCGGTGTTCCGTCCGGCTTAAAGGCAGAATTAAAATATCCTGCTGCGGCCGGTGGAGCTGCAGCTGTTACAGTATCAAAATTGATCGTAGGAACTACCTCGATGCCATATGGTTTCTTTTCAAGGGTTGACGCATCAAAGCTACCACCTGAAATCTTACTTACCCTAAGATTATCCCAGCATCCATACTCAAAATAGAAACGAGTATAAGGAGCGGTAAAACGGTTATCTGTTGTATATGTGAGTGTGTTCACATCAGCAAGTTCACCATCTGAAACTTTAACAAGCTTTTGCAAATGTCCGTTTACATATACAGATGCTGTGATTGAGGATTCACCCACAGCATAAACAACATTTATGCTAATCCACTCATCATCAGGTACCGGCAAGTATGCCATTTCTGTGTTTGCACCATTGTAGAGAACAAACTCATTGTCAGGTGTCAAAGCAAAGTATGTAAGATCCGCAGGATTTTCTGCTCCTATGTTTGCTTTAGCTCTGAATTTAGCGTACTTCGTCGCTCCGTCAAGGGCAACGGTGTTAAAATCAGCAGAAACAACAAGCGTGTCACCCGCAACCAAACCCTTGTGCGCATCAAGAGATGGATTAGTAGTCGATTGATAATAAAGGTTGTTGCTTCCTGACTGCAAATATTTATCGTTGCTGTTGCCCTTATGGCTTAAAATTGACAGGTTTTTTCCTGAATCAATAGCACCTACTCTGAACTTTTGATTATCAGTAACAGTTATAGCCTTATTGGCTGCAGTCCATACATCTGTCTCAACTGTCCCATCATTAAACCATCCTGAGTTGAAATCAACGAGAGGCAAGAGGTCAACTGTTGTGCTTTCATCCTCTGTTGCAAATGCGACGGGCATTGCACCAAAAGTGGTAGCAAGAATTGCCACAACAGAAAGCCACGCCAAGATTCTTGACTTAATGCTTGTCTTTTTCATAAAATTTCCTCCTGTATGTATAGCATTTTATATATTTTACAAATTATATTCCAATTGTAACAAATTTGTATCATAAAGTCAATAGTTTTTATGCAAAGAGATATACTTTTTTACACCTCATTAAAGCCTTGATATACTATACTTTGCATCATTTTCTTATCCTTTTTTAGTTGCTCTGACAACGCATCTAAACTATCAAACTTTTTTGTGTCTCTCAAAAATGCGCAAAACTCTACCTCTATGACCTCTCCGTATAGACTTCCAAACACACCATCTATGTGGGTTTCGATGCATTTTATATCTTTCTCTACTGTAGGCTTTAAACCAAGGTTGGTTATAGACCTGTACATCTTATCCCCCACTCTCGTACGGGTTATATACACGCCTGGTTTTGGCAGAATAACCTCGTCCGGTATCTCGATGTTTGCTGTAGGAAACCCAAGTCTTTCCCCACCGATTTGGTTTCCGTATACAACCTCGCCCCTGATTGAGAAATATCTGCCAAGCATTTTTGCCACATCTTCTACATCACCTTGTGTCAGCTTTTCTCTTATCAGAGTGCTTGAAACCACTTCTCCGCTAAGTTCAATCTGTGGCATAACGGTTACATCAATGGCATGTTTTTTGCACTCATTTTTTAATGCCTGTGCATCACCCACTCCGCCCTTTCCAAAGCGATAGTTATATCCTACCGAAACAAGCGATGCTCCAAAAATTTTGTGAAGATAAAGTGACACAAAATCTTTATACTTTATGTTCATATATTCCGCGTCAAAATGCGCTATGCAGACTATATCCACTCCGATACTTCTCAGAATTTCAAGCCTTTTTTCAAGGGTGTTTATCGAAGGGATTTTTTCGCCTCTTATTGCTTCAATCGGGTTGTTGTCAAATATATGCACAAGTGAGAAAAGACCGTTCTCTCTTGCATGTCTTACTACACTTTTTATTATCGCGGAGTGTCCTATATGCATCGCATCAAACTGCCCAAGGGCAATGGCGGTTTTTGTGCTCTGTGTCGTTTTTTGCAACTTTTCTGCATCTGTTTTCAAGTTATAAATCTGCATCACTACACCCCTTTTTTATTCATTATTCCTGATAAAAGGTTTTGAGTATTTTTAAAACGCCGTTTTCGCATTCAGAAATTGTCAAAAATCTTGCACCTTCATCGTAGACACGGTAGGTTACACCCTCCTCGATTCCCTGAACGCCCACTCTTACACCATTACACATCAATTTTGCCTTTCTTTGAGAAATGGTTATTCTCGGAAATTCTTCAAAAGCCTTGTCAATAGGCACGAAAAAGCTCATATCCCCACTTTCATACATTCTCTCAACCTGTTCAAGGCTGTATGATGCGGATATATCGAAAATTCCCGATTTGGTCCGCTCAAGTCCGGACATATGTGCAAAGCATCCAAGTCGTCTGCCCATGTCATCACAAAGAGTTCGTATATATGTCCCCTTTGAGCAATCAACCCTCATTGAGAATTTTTTGTTTTCAATGTCTGTCTCTAAAATCACTATACTGTCTATCTTGACTCTTCGGGGCTGCCTTTCTATCTCGATGCCGTCACGCGCAAGTTCGTATAGTTTTTTGCCATCTATCTTTATCGCAGAATACATAGGAGGTATCTGCTCAATCTCCCCTGTAAACTCCAATGCTACGCGGCGTATGTCTTCCTCGGTAACATTGACATCTGCGGTTTCGGTGATGTTTCCAGAAGCATCAAGAGTGTCTGTCGCAGAACCCAGAGTTACCTCTGCGATGTACTGCTTGTCTTTTGCAGTTAACATATCCGAGACCTTGGTCGCCCTGCCAATACACATAGGCAAAACCCCTGATGCATCGGGGTCTAATGTACCCGTATGCCCTATCTTTTTAATTGACAAAAGCCGCCTCAGTCTGTACACCACATCGTGTGATGTCATACCGAGGGGCTTGTTTATGTTTATTATACCGTTCATATTTTCACCATTTTACTATAAGCGTTTTTCTATTTCGCATATAAGCTTTTTAAGGTTTTCTTGTCTATTCTTTATTGATACTGAATATCCTGACGCGCGAATGTGTCCTCCACCGCCAAATAGCGTAGCTATTTCAGATACATCCACATATCTTGATGAGCGCAGGCTTACTTTTACCTCGTCTTCTCCACGCTGTCTGATATATACGCCTACCTCTACACCCTCCACCCTGTTTGGCAAGGTTACTATCGCAGATGCGTTTTCTTCTTTTACTCCGTATTCTTCAAAGTCAGAATTCATCAGGCTAAGTACACAAATCTTCCCATCTGAGTAAAACTCAAGTGAGTTCATCGCCTTTGCCTTAAGCGCAAGATATTCACGAGTAGCTGTGTCAAAAATCTTTTTAGAAATCTCGGCAAAATCCACCCCCATATCTATAAGGGCTGCCGCGACACGATGAGTGTCCCCCGTCACTGAAGAATATTTAAAATTACCCGTGTCTGTTGCCATGCCGATATACATATTTGTTGCTGCATCAACAGAAACTTTTGCGTTCATTTCCTTGAACATATGCCACATAAGCTCACAGGTTGACGAAACATTTTGCACAACCGTCTTCTTTGCAAACTCCACATGGGTAATGTGATGGTCAATTGCCACAGTGTTTGTGTGTGCCAAAAATATATCCTTCCATTTATCAAGCCTTTTTAAATCAGCACAATCAAGGGCAATCAGCATATCGCATTTATCAATGTCAATGCAGCTGTCTGATGTACCCTTTACAATATTTATCATTCTCTCTTCAATGCCACCGCAGAGAAATACCTCTGCGACCTTGCCCATATCCCCAAGCACAAGCTTGAGGGCATATGCGCTGCCAAGGGCATCGCCATCGGGATTTACATGAGTAAAAATCCCGATGGTGTCTGCTCTGTTTATCTTTTCAATAATTTTTTCAAACATATCCGTGACCTCTGACTAAAGTTCCTTTAGAATCTCGTTTATCCGCGCGCCATACTCAATTGAATCATCGTGCACAAATGTAAATTCTGGAGTATTTCTCAAATTTAACCTGTGTCCGATTTCGCGCCTAATATAACCGCTCGCGCTCTCTAACGCCGCAATAGCACTGGCTTTAACTTCGTCGCTCCCCATTACGCTTATGTGTGCTTTTGCAAACTTCAAATCTTTTGTTACTTTGACTGCAACCACAGTAACCATAATCGGAAGTCTTGGGTCTTTCAGCTCACGGATTATTGCACTGAGTTCTCTTTTAACCTCCTCAGAGATTCTGTCTGTTCTGCTGTAATTTGCCATTTATTATTACACCTCTACCTGCTCCATTACATAGGCTTCGATAATGTCTCCATCCTTAATATCGTTGTACCTGTCTATACTGATACCACACTCGTATCCAGCATTAACCTCTTTGACATCATCCTTAAAACGCTTGAGCGAGCCAAGCTCACCCTCGTGGATAACAATACCATCGCGAACCACGCGCACAAGGCTGCTGCGCAGAACCTTACCATCAGTAACATAAGCGCCGCCAATTGTGCCAACACCTGATACCTTAAAGGTTGTTCTGATTTCAACATGTCCGATAACTGCCTCACGGAATGTTGGCTCAAGCATACCCTTGAGAGCCTTTTCAATATCCTCAATTGCATCATAAATTACTCTGTAGAGTCTGATGTCAACCTCTGAATTCTGCGCCGATACATCTGCGCCTGCCGTCGGGCGAACATTAAATCCGACAATAATTGCATTAGATGCACTTGCGAGCATAACATCTGACTCGGTAACTGCACCAACAGCTCCGTGAATAACATTTACTCTTACTTCTTCATTGGAAACACGAACCAAAGACTGAGTAACTGCCTCAACGCTACCCTGTACATCTGCTTTAACTATAATGTTAAGGTCCTTCATCTTACCTGCTTCTATATGCTCAAAGAGGTTGTCAAGAGATATTGCGTTCGCCTTTTGCTGACGGCTCTGCTTCTCTTTGAATTTTCTCATCTCTACAACCTCACGGGCTTTACGCTCGTCGCTTACCGCGTAGAACACATCGCCACCCTCGGGAACCTCAGAAAGACCGAGAATCTCAACAGGGATTGACGGACCCGCTTTTTTAACCGCTTTGCCCTTATCGTCATTCATAGCACGAACATGACCTACCGCTGTACCCGCAACAACAATGTCGCCCACCTTGAGCGTACCATTCTGCACAAGAACTGTCGCAACAGGTCCTCTGCCCTTATCAAGTTTTGATTCTATAACCGTACCCTTTGCAGCACGATCGGGGTTTGCTTTGAGTTCTCTCATTTCTGCAACAAGAAGTACCATGTCAAGAAGACCGTCAATGTTTGTGCCATTTTTTGCAGAGACCTCACAACATATGGTATCTCCACCCCATTCTTCAGGAACAAGACCATGCTCTGTAAGCTCCTGCTTTACTCTGTCGGGATTTGCTCCTTCTTTATCTATCTTGTTAATTGCAACAATTATGGAAACCTCTGCCGCTTTGGCGTGGTTTATCGCCTCAACCGTCTGTGGCATAATACCGTCGTCTGCCGCAACTACCAATATTGCAATATCTGTAACCATCGCACCACGCGCGCGCATAGCGGTAAACGCCTCGTGTCCGGGAGTATCAAGGAAAGTTATCTTTTTATCGCCAACTCTTACTCTGTGCGCACCTATATGCTGAGTGATTCCACCAAACTCACCCTCGGTCACATTGGTATTTCTTATAGAGTCAAGAAGCGAAGTCTTACCATGGTCAACATGACCCATTACAACAACAACCGGCGAGCGCGGTTTTAACATTTCTTCTGTATCCTCGGTATCGTTGAAGAGTTTTTCCTCCTCTGTAAGGATAATTTCCCTCTCGAATGTTCCGCCGAGTTCTTCTACAATCAAAGACGCAGTATCAAAGTCTATAACCTCGTTAACCGACGCCATAATTCCAAGAAGCATAAGCTTTTTAATAATCTCTGTCGCAGGGCGTTTCATTCTCTCTGCGAGCTCACCTACTGTGATTTCGGCAGGAATAAGCACATGAACAACTTCTGCCTTTTCCTTCTTTTCCTTGCGCTTTAGCATTTCCTCGGGCTCACCCTTTTGCTTTGTGCCCATCTGCTTATTTTTCTTCTTTTGGTTAATCTTTTCTATCTTATTGCCCGACTTTACATTATCAGGGATAAGCTCTTCGATCTTTTCGTCGTCGATTCTGTCAAGGTCAACTGTGTTAACTCTTGTATCAACTGTTCTAAGCTTACGGCCAACCTCTATCTGAGTTTCCAACATATCTGCAGCTTCGTTTTCTTCCTGAACCTCTCCTGCCTTACTCTCAGCCTTCTTGTTTGCCTGATCTTTTGCCTTTACTTCTTCTTTCTCTTTTTTCTTCTCGTCAAAAATCGAAAAATCACTCACCTGATTTTTCTGTGTATAGTATTCAAAAATTACGTCTAATTCATACTCGGAAAGCGCACTCATATGATTTTTTGTAGAAACATTGTAATCATGAAGAACCTTTACAATTTCCTTGCTCGGAAAACCAAACGCTTTTGAAAGCTCATATGCTCTGATTTTTTCCATATATTTATCATTCCTTTCCTGATTATTCATTTAAAAGTATCAAAAAGTTTTCGGAAAAACCCTCATCTGTAACCGCAACGACAACTGCAAATTTTCTGCCGATTGACGATCCGATTGTTTCTCTGTCTGCAACATACACCAGCGGAATATTGCGGTATACAGCCATATTGGAAAACTTCTTTTTCGTGTTTTCCGAGGCATCACCTGACAGTACAATCAGACTTGCCTCACCGGCGCGTATCCGCTCAGTTGCGCGACTCTCTCCTACCGCGAGTTTTCCCGCCTTCATGGCAAGTGAGAGCATTCCCCAAAACCTTGGATTAACTTCCATATCAAATTTCACCCGTCTTTTCAATCTGATTGTATACATCTGCTTCAACCTTCACAGAAAATGCCCTCTCAAGCACTCTGCGCTTCTGCGCGTTTTTTATACACTCCCCGCTTTTGCATATATATGCGCCTCTGCCGGGCATCTTTCCCGATATATCCACACATATTCCGCCATCACTTGTTTTGGTAATACGCAAAAGCTCGTCTTTGTCTTTGCGCTCTCTGCAAACTGCACACATTCTGACCGGACGCATTATTCCTCGTCTCCCTCTTCGTTTTCTCTTGGGTTTACTGCCTTTGCAGAGATGTCAATCTTCCACCCTGTAAGCCTTGCCGCAAGACGAACATTCTGTCCCTCTCTGCCTATAGCAAGCGAGAGCTGGTCCTCAGGAACAACAACGCTGCACATTTTTTTATCCTCATCAACATCGATAGAGATTACATCGGCTGGGCTGAGTGCGTTTGCAACATACTCTGCAGGATTGTCGCTATACTTGATAATATCAATTTTCTCACCGCGAAGTTCACTTATAATTTCCTGAACTCTCATGCCCTTAGGACCAATACATGTACCAACAGGGTCAATGTTTGGATTGTTTGAATGAACTGCGATTTTACTTCTTGAGCCCGCCTCACGCGAGAGTGATTTAACCTCAATTATACCCTGTCCAATTTCGGGAACCTCAAGCTCAAAAAGTCTGCGCACAAGACCAGGGTGTGAACGCGAAACTACAAGGTGCACACCTTTTACAGAGTTTGCAACTTCAACAATAAACACCTTGTAACGCTCTCCCACTGCATAATTATCAGCACGCACCTGTTCGTTTGGCATAAGTACAGACTCGGCGTTTTCAATCTCAAGCATAACATTTCTCTTTTCAATTCTACGAACAATACCGGTCGCAATATCATTCTCGCGGTCAGAATACTCATTTACCATCTTCTCGCGTTCTGCTTCATGAATTCTCTGCAACACAACCTGTCTTGCAGTCTGTGCCGCAATTCTGCCAAACGACGCAGGAGTTACCTCCTTCTCCACGATATCTCCGACACCGTATTTGGGGTCAATCCGTTTTGCCTCATCAACACAAATCTGTGTCTCTTTGTCTTCAACTTCTTCTACAACGGTCTTGCGTGCAATAATTCTGATAGCGCCACCACCTTCATCAAAAACAACGCCAATATCAGAAACTGCACCAAAGTGCTTTTTATAAGCCGATATAAGTGCGCTCTCAAGTGCATCAAGAACTATATCGCGGCTTATGCCTTTCTCTTCTTCAATCATTTCAAGTGATTCAAAAATCTCTGAACTCATTTTCTAAATCATCCCTTCTTATATCTATGATAAATTTAATTATTATACAAGTTTATTAAAAATCAAAATGGATTTTTACAAATGTGGTTTCCTTTTGGGCGATTTTTATTGTTTCGCCGCAATTTTCCACCAAAATTACGCCATCTTCAAACCCTTTAAGTGTACATGTGAGCTGTTTGCTACCGCCGATTGCCTTGTAAAGTCCAACATCAATTGTCTCACCGATGTATCTTTCAAAATGCTCTTTGGTTTTAAGTTTTCGCTCTATTCCGGGAGATGATACCTCAAGATAATAATTTTGCTTTATCGGGTCGCTTATATCAAGCGCATCACTTAACCTACGGCTAATGCTCTCGCATGTGTCAAGATCAATGCCGCCATCTCTGTCTGCAAAAACACGAAGAAAATAAACGCCGCCTTCTTTTACAAACTCAACATCATAAACAAAGCAACCAAGTGCATCTGTGATAGGTTTTGCCATATCAATTACTGTAGTTTCAATTTTTGAATATGCCACATAATCACCCCCATAAAATCAAAAGAGTGAGGAACTCCTCACTCTCAATTGATGTCATATTCATTTTACATACGAATTATATCACAGACGCCCTTTAATGTCAAGGGTTTATTTGCAATTTACTGTTTTGCACCACCGGTGAGTTTTTCGAGCTCTTTCTGGAATGTTTCTATATCCTTAAACTTCTTGTAAACCGATGCAAAACGCACATAGGAAACCTCGTCAATACCGCGAAGTCTATCCATAACCATCTCACCGATTTTCTCACTCGAAACTTCTCTCTCAAGAGAATTGTGAATAGCTGTTTCTATCTCGTCTAAAATTCCATCAACCGTATCTACTGATACAGGACGACTTGCGCACGCATTCATAATACCTTTTTGCAGTTTCTCGCGGTCATATGGCTGTCTTGATTTATCCCTTTTTATTACGATGATGGGTACACTCTCTATCTTCTCATAGGTCGTAAACCTTTTGCCGCAACCCAGACACTCTCTTCTGCGACGGATAGCCGTTCCATCCTCGGTCGAACGGGAGTCTACAACTTTACTTTCTATGTTTCCGCAAAAATAACAACGCATCAAATCAGCTCCTTATCCGAGAGACACAGACTCTCTTCTATTTAAAAGTATAACCTAAAGCTTTTATGGTGTCAACGAAGCAAATCATTTGTTATTAAAATAAAATCTATTCGTCACAGCTTCGTAAAAAACACAAAAAATGATATGCAATTATTTTGCATATCATTTTTGAAAATTACTCTGTTTTTGTTGAAAATGTTGCCGCCGGAAGATGCGAATCATCTGTAAGATTTGGAATCTCGGCATATGCTCCCCACGCATATCTTGCATACACAGGTTCAGATACCTCATAACTTGTCAAGATAACCGTTTTACCATCAAGCTTTGCATTGGCGCGATAGAACTTGCCATCTGCCCCTGCAACCTCAAACTCCTGCGGCAAAGTTATGTCAATCTTTTCTTTTTGAATCTTCTTTTCGGTCTTTTTGTCTGCATAATTTTCTTTTGGCATAACCCTAAGTTTTCCATCACATTCAAAAGTCAGCACAAGACTGTTGCCATCTCTTTCTGAAGCTACATACACAGGCCCGCAAACCGAAACATCTTGTCCATAGCAATCTCTCTTGGCATATGCAGCAAACCTCTCGGCTACAATCTTTTTGCCCCAGGGGTGAATATCTTCCCGACAGCTGCCTGTTCCTCCGTTGTAATTTCCAATTATGTCATTTAAAACAATCATACCCGTGTTTTTGGGGTTTCTTACTTTGTAAAGAGCAAGTCTTTGTCCGTCTCTGACTATAGATTCATCTACCTTATATCGCGTCAGCTGCGCCCAATAAAACGGAAGCTCCTCTCCCCAATTTTCTCTATACGCGTCCACAAGGCCAGCCATAGCATCACTGTATTCTGTCGCAGACAGATGGGTTCTGTACTGGTCAGCCTCGCCCTGATAGAGTATTACTCCCTTGATCGCAAGTTTTTCAAAAGGTTTTATTCTGTTGTTATATAAATCGCCGTCGGTCGAAGTAAAACTGCCGCAAACAGAACCTTTCTCTATCCAGCGATTTATCTCTGTATCTCCAACTGCAACATTTACTACTCCAATCGGATATTTGACAGTTGCTTCGATTTCTTTTGCAAAATAATACCCAACCGCCGAGAAATATGCCACTGTATCAGCATCGAGTTTGTTCCAGGCATTTCCACCAAGCGCGGGGTTTTCAAGAGGAAGAGCCGCTCCGTCAATTCCCTTATTCCACATATTAAGAATGCGAATGTTGTCGTTTTGGATTTCTTTTGTATTTTTAAGCTCCCTCTTAGTCTCTTCTCCCGCCGCCATATAATAATCCATGTTGGACTGTCCTGTACAAAGCCATATATCACCAAAGGTAACTTCTTTGTATTTTCTGACAATACCGTCACAGTTTACCGTCAGTGTATAGTTTCCGCCGGGCGAGAATGTGCCAAGGTTTGCTTCCCAGTTCGAATTTTTATCCGCCATTACTGTACGCGTCACACTGCCGCCAAGGTAGTTCTCAAGTGTAATTCTGACTTCTCTGTAACGCGGCGCCTTGCCCCACACAATAGCAGGCTTGTCCGCCTGCAACACCATATTGTCACTAAAAACATCCGACACCTTAAAGTTAGACGACGCACCGTTGATGCAATAGTTAAGTGGGTTTGGAAACAACTGATAACCATCCTTGTCAAAGACGATTATCCGATAGCTGTCACCCTCTTTTGTCTCGATTCTTCCAAGGTCAACAGAAAAATCAACAGCCGTATCTTTCGGAAAACTCTGCGCCTTGCTTATAACCTTTTTCAGCATTCCTTTATCACTATATGCCGCCGCAACAATTGTTGCCTCTGTATTTTCAGTCGCGTCAAAACCACGCAGGTTAAACCCAATCCTGTACGCAGAACCTCCCAGGGGGGTGCGCAAAAATCCCGTAGCGGCATACCATTCTATTTCACATATATTAGATTTTTCAGGGATTTCAACCTTGAAGTATCTGTATTCTCCATAACCTGAAAATGTCACTTCCTGCCATCCGTCCTCGGGTGATACATCGCCCTCTACCACTGCGATTTGAGTAAAATTCACTTTGTCATTTGACGCATAAAATCTCGTTCCAAGGCAGTTGTTTCCATCTTTTTTATCGATAGCACCGGCATAGTATCTGATATGTGACAATAGTATCTGTCTGCCCATATCAAGTATAACATCTGTATCCTTTTCAAACGCTGCAGGTTCATTTGTATCATCATCATACAGAAGCATCGCTATGTTTCTGTCTCCGCCAATTACAGTAAGTCTGCCCGAGGTTACCCCTCCTGATGGCACTGCCTTGGCAAAGGGCAAAAACATTTTAAGTTTTGGTTCACTCACCTGCTCTGCAACCTCGCTATTTTTTACAAAAAAATCCTTAAAACTAAATGCCGCCACACTTTGAGTAAATATAATAAGAGACAGCATCACCACACACAGACTAATCCATCTTTTTTTCTGCATGATACCATCTCTCCAATCTTTAAAATTTCTCTGTTTTCAAGTGATGTAATTTTACAACATTTTGCCTTTTTTGTCAACAGAAACCCTTTGTATATTTGCCCATAAGATTTAGATTTTTTCTTTAATCCCTTAAGTTTTCAGAATATATTTTCAAAACAAACAGAAAATAATCATATAAGGCACAAGCCTTATATCAAAAATTACTTTAAATAATCAAATATCATATGTGTAATAATAAAAACTTGGATCTTTATTATTTGAAAGGGTCAAAATAATGTCTATGTTATATTCTTTCTCATCATCGGAGTTTTTAAACTGCAGAGTTTATATTCCGATTTTTGTATGATATAGGCGCTCCTGAAAATTTCAGGTGCGCTTACATATGAAAACAATTTCTGCTAATACTACCATTTATAACATTTATAAATATATACAGTCAAGGAGAATTTAATTATGTCATATTACACAATATCGCCAGGCACTCTTCTGTCGGGAAGCGTTAAAATAAGCGGCTCAAAAAATGCATCTTTACCGATTCTTGCCGCAACCTTGCTATGCGAAGGAAGATATGTTATTAAAAATATTCCAATACTTTCCGATATACAAAATATGTGTGCAATATTAAAGTGTACAGGGGCAAACTGTAACCGTCTGTCAAACGGCGATGTTGAGGTTATAACAGCTTGTTGTACCACAAAGACTGTACCCCTTGAACTTGTTGGCAAATTAAGGGCATCATTCTTAATAATCGGTCCACTTCTTGCAAGATGCGGAAGAATTCGAATCCCTCTTCCCGGCGGCTGCAAGATAGGGGCACGACCTATCGACTTGCATCTGAAGGGATTTGAGGCGATGGGAGCAAAAATCCGTCAGGGACATGGGTATGTCGACTTAAAGTGCACCAGTCTGTCAGGGGCAAAAATTTATCTTGATTTTCCAAGTGTTGGTGCCACCGAAAACATAATGACCGCCGCATGTCTTGCAAAAGGAGAAACAATAATCGAAAATGCCGCCAACGAACCTGAAATTGTAGATCTGGCAAATTTTTTGTCCTGTATGGGGGCAGAGATATCAGGTGCCGGCACCGACACGATTCGTATAAGAGGAATTTCAAATTTGCAACCTACAAATTACAGAATTATTCCTGACAGAATTGAGGCAGGTACATTTATGGCAATTTCAGCGGTGTGCAAAAGCCCGATAACTCTCACTGATGTTGTGCCAAAACACCTTGGGCCCGTCACAGCCAAGCTTTGTGAAATGGGATTCTCCATAACCGAAAGCAATAATTCTATCTCTATTATCCCTTGCGAAAAGCCAAAATCCGTCGATATAAAAACTCTCCCTTATCCCGGATTTCCTACCGATATGCAATCGCAGTTTATGTCTTTAATGAGCGTTGCCGATGGCACAGGAGTTGTGGTAGAGACTGTCTTTGAAAACAGGTTTATGCAGGTTCCAGAGCTTTTGCGCATGGGCGCAAAAATAAAGATTGACGGCAGAACCGCCATAATTGACGGCACAAAAAAATTAAGCGGAGCGCAGGTACGCGCGACCGACCTGCGCGCTGGGGCAGCGTTGGTAATTGCCGCGCTTGCAGCACAAGGTCAGTCAGAAATTCATGATATTGAACATATAGAGAGGGGCTACGAAAATTTTGAGGGCAAACTCTCCTCTATAGGAGTTAATATAAAAAAATATAGTTAAAAAAGGGGCATATACCCCTTTTTTAACTATACATACCTATCAATATCATCAAGTGTTATACCCCTATGCAGAGAGATATTTATTCCATTTGCAATAACTGATGAAATGTCATCAGTTATGCTGTCTACATCTTTTGGAGCAACTATCATGTTTCCAAACTCCGGCTCAATCGCCGCGCGTATTTTGTCATATCTATCAGTTCCATCATATGAGAATTCTTTATTTTTACTGTCTTCATCACCAAAAGCAAGATCAAGTCCTGCCGCAGCAATTGTTGCTGCATCTACAACCGTCGGCACACCTATTGCAATCACAGGTACGCCAAGAGTCTGAGAGTTGATGGTTTTTCTATTGTTGCCAACTCCTGCCCCCGGAGTTATTCCCGTATCGGTTATCTGTATAGTGGTATTTATTCTCTCGACTCTGCCCGAGCAGAGCGCATCTATTGCAATAACAAGTTTTGGCGAGATTTTTTCCGTAAGACCTCTTATAATTTCCTCCGTCTCCATGCCCGTTGTACCAAGCACTCCGGGAGCAATTGCACACACAGGACGGATTCCTTCATCTATCTCATCAGGTATATATTTTTTAAGATGTCTTGTTATCATAAGCGAGGAAATAACCTTAGGCCCAAGCGAATCTGCAGTTATTTCACGGTTTCCAAGTCCAACAACAAGAACTGTGTCGTCCTCTCCTGACAATTTTTGTCCCGTGATTGACGCAAGTTCCTTTGCGCACCTTTTGCACATCTTTTCATAAATCTCCTGCTGACCGTAGAATCTTGCAGGCATCTCTATTGTTATATAACTGCCGACCGGCTTACCAAGTTCTCTTGCTCCTTCTTCGCTATCAACCCTCACCCTGGTTACCTTGATATATCCGTCACTTTTATCTTCTTCTATATTCACACCATTTACGCTAAGTTCTCCACTGCTGCCTGCCGATAACATTTCATGAGCTTCTATGGCAAGGTCACATCTCGTTATATTTGCATCTTCACTCATAGTTTTACCCCCATTTTATTTGTTTCTCCCTGCTTATTTTTATAATTTATTTTTAGATAATTGCAAAAAAATATGTAAATTTCAAAACTTTTTTAAAAAAAACCTTGCATTTTATAAAAATTCGTGGTAGAATGTTTAATACTGATGCGAAATCAAGATCGATTGTTTGGAGGTGAAACTATGCCTAATATTAAATCAGCTAAAAAGAGAGTTATGGTTATAAAGAAAAAGACTCTTCAGAACCAGATGCTTAAATCTCAACTTAAAACAGCAATCAAGAAGTTTGAAGCTTCTCTTAAAGATGGTAAGGCAGCTGCCTCCGAAGCTTATAACTTTGTTGTAAAGAAAACTGACCAGGCCGTTGCAAAGGGTATTCTCCACAAGAATACAGCAGCTCGCAGAAAGAGTCAGTATGCGGCAAAGATTAACAAGATTGCTTAATTTCAGCGACTTAATAACACTAAGATAAAAATTCTACAATTATAAAGGGGCTACATCAAAGCATAGTATTGTACTTTGATGTAGCCCCTTTTTATTTGTGTATCTAACTAAAATATTTATTTACTACTTCAACGGCATTGCCCTCTATCATCATAGTGCCGCATTCTGAAAGTTTGCCATGAACATACATACTGTTGCTCTCTTTGTCAGCAAACTCTGGCAGAAGAATCTCCGCCTCGCATACAGAGACAGTATCTGATGATGCAAGATACAGATAATAGAAATTATCCATCTTATAAAGAGTGCTTATCCCCCTGTATCTGCAAATTTCTTTAGATGCCATGCAGACATCCTCAAAAGAAGCAAACCTATATATGTATTTGTGTGTACCACGCGCAGAATCAGGCAATCTCTTGAGTTCAGCAGTGCGAAGCTTACCCTTGTAGGCGCAACCATTTACGGCTTCCTTCATTTCTCTCTCGCTGCGCACCTTAGTTATAAGCATACCGATTCCGTCATCACCATGAGGAATAGTCTCTACAAACAAGTTCGCACCATCTATCGTAAAATCTACACTCTCCTTTGCCATTCCTATTGCACGCCAGAACATCTTTTGTACCTCAGGAGTGTTTTGAGATATATTTTTTACGGTTATATTCCATTCCCTCGCCTCGTCGCTATCAATCATAACCTTTATTTTGTTGTCATTTATACGTTCTATTTTCATTGTCAATTCCTCCGGACCGCGTATCCCCTTGATGCAAATCTTTCTCATGTCACTATAAATTATTATGTCATTTATCTTGCTAATATTCCCGTATAATTGCTTTTATTATACCAATACAAATATAGAATGCAATACATTTCCACAATTGTAAATTATGCGTAAACTTACTGAAAACTTTGTAACAATTGAGAAATATTGTCACATGATTTTTCTAAAAATTAAAGGATTTTTAGTAATCTTCTATTGTATTATTTTATTATATGTGATATACTGATAATGTAAAACTGAATATTCCCTGCTCTGTTTGTAGAGACGGTTATAATGTAAAACCAACAATTTTTTTAAGGGGCTTTGTCTCCGAAGGCGGCGCACATGCCTTATGTCATTTGACATCCGGAGGACTTGTAATGTTTTCGGGCGTTTTCCCACCTGGTTTCCAGGTTTTTACCTTAGACCGTTTACGGCACGGCGGGGTTTTTTATTGTTAATTATCAATGTGCAAAAAATGCTTGACAAATCTTTTTATTTACGATATAAATATTAGAGAAGTATAATGTTTTGTCATATTTGTATGTGGCAATGCTTAATTTATGGGAGGACTTTATTTGCGTGTTATTGCGGGCATTCGAAAAGGCCTAAAGTTAAACGCCCCAAGCGGCATGGACACTCGTCCGACTACCGACAGGGTAAAGGAATCTGTTTTCAACATTATTCAAACATATCTTCCATCCGGCAGGGTTTTAGACCTGTTTGCCGGCAGCGGTGCGCTTGGCATCGAGGCTCTCAGCCGTCGCACAGAAAGATGTGTTTTTGTTGAACACGACAGAGCATCCTTTAATCTGGTCAAACAGAATGTCGCTCTTGCAAAGTTTGAGGATTCTTCAGAAATTATCTTTTCTGACTCTCTCTCATATCTTGATACAAAGCCATCACCCTTTGACATAATTTTTCTTGACCCACCTTATAATAAGGGATATATTTCGAAGGCACTTGATAAGATCGTCAATCAAAATCTTTTAAATTCCGACGGAATTGTCGTTGTCGAAACTCAAAATGGCGGCGAAGGTGCAAATCATCCTTTATTTAAGACCTTAAAGTGTGCTATTTATGGCAAAACTATAATTACAATACTTAAGCAAAATACTTTATGAGCAATACCTTAAGAACACATAAAATAGGAGGATATTACAATGGATGGATTAGAATTATTAGATGAATTGGAAGACATAATAGACAAAGGTGCCAGTGTTCCTTTTTCAGGTCGCTGTATTTTAGAGCGTGATGAGCTCATGGACATCCTTCAGGAACTCAAGCTTAAATTGCCTGATGACCTTAAGCAGGCAAAATGGATTAAGGAGGAGCGTCAGCGTATCCTTCGCGAAGCACAGATTGAGGCTGATGATATTATCAAGGCTGCAAACGAAAAGGGTATTTCAATGATTAATGAGCACGAAATCACCCAGCAGGCTATTGAGCAGGCTCGTCAAATTATTGACAGAGCAAAGGCAGAAGCTCGTGCAATTCAGGATTCATCCTTTAACTATGCTGACAGTCTTCTTGAGACGGTCGAAAAGGTAAGCGTTTCTTCTATGAAAGAGCTCGAACAATGCATCTCTATTGTTCGAAGCAACAGAAGCGAACTCAGAAGCACCAACAGCGTAACAGTTGTCTCGGACGAGCTCGAATAATCTATGTAAAATAAAAACACCCTATTGGGTGTTTTTTATTTTGCTTCTATTATGGCATAGTCTCCGTCTTTTCTCTTATAAACAACGCTTGTATTCATCGTATCAGCATCAGTGAAGATAAAGAAATCGTGTCCAAGCATATTCATCTGCAAGACCGCTTCCTCTGCCATCATCGGCTTTATGTCTATCCTCTTTACTCTGGTAATCCTGAATTCTTCTTTTTGTTCTTCTACATCTGCCCCAAGATTGTCAATACTATAATTTTCAAGTGCATCATCACGCAGTCTTTTTGCAAGTTTAGTCTTGTGCCTTCTTATCTGGCGGTCAATGCCGGAGAGGCAAATATCAACAGCTGTAAGAAGATCGCGATTTCTCTCCTCTGAGCGAATAAGAAAGCCTTTATACACAAAGGTTATCTCTATAACCATATGCTCACTCTGTTGAGAAACCTGAATTTTACATTCCCCGTCGTTGTCAAAAAACTTGTTCAATTTTTCAACCTTTGCAAGAATTTTCTTCTTAGTCGATTCTGCAAGTTCTACCTGCTTACAAAAAATCTTGTAGGTCATAATATTGCCTCCTGTCGCTTAAATTTTGCAGTCATTCAAAATATACCTGACTACTATATATTATACAACATTTTAAACAATATTACAATAGTTTTATATCGTCTTTTTATACAAAGTTACCAATATTGTTTTATTTCTTTTATACAAAAGACATTTGTTCTATTCCCTTGTCTTCATCACGAAGCGAAGCTCCGGCTGCAGGTAGGTTTCTGGGGCGATGACGCCTTGGCTCTGTAAGCCCACTGTCTTCTGCAAAGCAGGCAGCCTTGATAACCGCTCCGCGTCTGAGCGTCATTACACCTATGCCCTGAGTTGTTCTTGATGCTTTAAGCGGTATTTTTTCTGTATTTACGCACAGCACCTTGTCGACATTGCTAAACAACACTATGTCTCTTTCTTCCTTTAATACAAACATAGCAACAACAGACGATTTGTCACAATATCCACCGGTAAGGCGTCTGCGATTAGACTTAGTCTCATATGATGCTATCGGAACTTTTGCACATTTTCCGTTTTCAAAACAGAAGAGAACATTTCCACTGTAATCTCCCGGCAGAATCATGCCGATTATTTCAGCTTTTTCTTCCATGCCCACAAGATTTGGTATAAACTCTCCAAGCTGACTCGCTTTGCCGTCAGGAATGTCGTTTATCTTCATCTTATATGCGTTTCCGGCACCAAAAAATATAACCTCGGCATTATTGTTAGTCTCAACCTCTTCTACTATGAAATCATCATCCTTAAGTTTTTGTTCACCACTTGTTCGCAGTGCCACGAGAGAAATCTTTTTAATATATCCTTCTCTTGTGCGGAATAGCTTAACCGCATAATCAGGCACTTCCTCTTGTATGTCATTCCACTGAATATCATCTTCAGATACAAGAACTGTTTTTCTATCCTCTCCGTACTTTTTGCCGACTTCCTTTAACTGCCTTTCTATAATCTTGTTTATCTTCGTCTTGCTTTTTACCGTTGCGTCAAGCTCTGCAAGCTCTTCTTTTAGACTTTCAATTTCGGCAGTCCGCTTTAAAATGTATTCCTTGTTAAGATTACGCAACTTTATCTCCGCAACAAATTCTGCCTGAGCCTCTGTAATATCAAAACCTGACATAAGGTTTGGTACAACATGTGCATCTTCTTCGGTCTCGCGTACAATTTTTATGGCCTTGTCAATGTCAAGCAGTATTTTTTCAAGTCCCTCTAAAAGATGAAGTTTATCGCTCTTTTTCTCTATATCATATCTGATGCTTCTTGCCACACAACTTCGGCGGAATCTTAACCACTCGCAAAGTATATCATTTACACCTAAAACAAGAGGCGACCCCTCGACCAGAATGTTAAAGTTACATCCAAAGCTGTCCTCAAGCTGAGTTGCTTTATAGAGCTTTGCCATCAGCCTTTCAGGGTCAGTTCCGCGCTTTAAGTCAATAGTAAGCTTAAGTCCCTTAAGGTCTGTCTCATCTCGTACATCTGAAATTTCTTTTATCTTTCCAGTCTTTACCAAGTCCACTATTTTTTCTATTATTAGCTCGACTGACGCAGTATATGGAATCTCTTTTATATCTATGCAATTGTTCTTTTTGTCATACTCATATGTTGCACGAACCCTGACAGAGCCTCTGCCCGTCTTGTATATCTCGCGCATTTCATCGATGTTATACACAAGTTCTCCACCACCAGGAAAATCAGGTGCCGGCATAATCTCCATCAAATCTGCCTCGGGGTCTTTCATTACCGCAATAGTTGCATCGCAAAGTTCCCTCAGATTAAAACTGCATATATTTGATGCCATACCAACAGCAATACCCTGATTCGGATTTGCAAGAATGTTAGGAAATGTAGTTGGCAACAGCACCGGCTCTTTCATAGTGCCATCATAATTGTCTGTAAAATCTATCGTATCTTTATCAATGTCTCTGAAAATTTCGGAGCAAACTTTGGAAAGTCTTACCTCTGTATAACGCGATGCAGCATATGCCATATCCCTTGAATACTGACGGCCAAAGTTACCCTTTGAGTCAACAAGCGGCACAAGAAGCGCTCCGTTACCCTCTGTAAGACGCACCATGGTCTCATAAATTGCCGCATCGCCGTGAGGGTTGAGTTTCATCGTCTGTCCCACAACATTTGCTGACTTTGTGCGATTTCCGCTTAATAGCCCCATCTTGTACATTGTATAGAGAAGCTTTCTGTGTGATGGCTTAAATCCGTCAATTTCAGGAATCGCGCGGGAAATAATAACGCTCATCGCGTATGGCATATAGTTTTTCTCAAGAGTCTCGGTTATTATCTGTTTTTCTATAATCGGTTCTTTTTTCATAATCTTCTCCACTTTCGTTTATTATGAAACATCTGTCAAATCAATAAAGTTGTGTCCAAAGTTTGCAATATGTTCCTTTCTGCCGGCAAGATTATCGCCAAGAAGAAGGTCAAACATCTCCTGTGTTTTAATCACATCATCGGGCATAACCTTTATAAGTCTACGTGTTTCAGGATTCATCGTGGTCTCCCACATCATCTCGGGCTGATTCTCACCAAGACCTTTGCTTCGCTGAATGGTGTACTTTTTGCCCTCGAGTTTTTGCATTATTTCGGTTTTTTCACTCTCATCAAATGCAAAATAACTCTTGTCCTTGCATGTAATCTCATATAAGGGAGATTCTGCAATATATACATATCCTTTATCAATCAAACTTGGTGTCAGGCGATATATCATTGTAAGTATCAGAGTTCTTATCTGATATCCGTCAACATCGGCATCTGTGCAGATTATTATTTTGTTCCATCTTAAGTTTGCAATATCAAAGGAGTTAAGTTCTTTGTTGTGCTTTGATGAAATCTCAACGCCACAACCTAGCACCTTCATTAGATCTACTATAACCTCACTTTTAAATATCTTATCATACTCGGCTTTAAGACAATTTAGTATCTTGCCGCGAATTGGCATAATTGCCTGAAATTCACCATCACGGCCGAGCTTACAAGCGCCAAGTGCCGAGTCACCCTCTACGATGTATACCTCTCTCTTGTCTACATCACGGGTTCTGCAATCGACAAACTTCTTAACTCTGTTTGTTATGTCAATGTTTCCGCCAAGCTTTTTCTTTACATTTATGCGGGTTTTCTCAGCAGATTCACGGCTACGCTTGTTGACAAGAACCTGCGCACAAAGTTTCTCTGCATCTATTTTGTTTTCAATAAAATAAACCTCTAGTTGCTCGCGGAGGAAATCCGTCATTGCGTTTTGTATAAATTTATTGTTTATAGCTTTTTTTGTCTGATTTTCGTAGCTTGTCATTGTAGAGAGCGAGTTGCTTACAAGCAACAGGCTGTCCGCTACATCGGCAAACTGAATTCGGCTTTCGTTCTTTGTGTATTTTCCGTTTTGTTTAAGATATTGATCAATACTATACACAAACGCACTCTTTACCGCCTTATCAGGAGAGCCGCCGTGTTCTAGAAAGCTTGAATTGTGGTAATACTCAACGGTATGATTTTCGTTATTAAAACAAAAGGCAAAGCTCATCTTTACTTTATATTCGTCAAGGTCTTCTCTATCTCTGCCCTTGCGCTCTGCCTCAATGTAGTGTATAGATGATATTTCCTTGCCATTTGAAAGTTCTTTAACATAATCTGTTATGCCATTTTCATAGAAATACTCTACCTCATCAAAAACCCCTGATGAAACTTCGTTTTTAAATATAAATTTTATTCCCGAATTCACAACCGCCTGGCGTTTTAAAATGTTCTGATAATTTTCAAGCGGTATATCAATATCAGTAAACACCTTAAGGTCCGGCTTCCAACGAATCTTTGTTCCTGTGTGTCTGTGACGGAATTCAGTCTTTTGCAAGCCTCCGATGTTTTCTCCCTTTTCGAAGTGAAGGTTAAACTTATAGCCGTCGCGCAGCACCTCAACATCCATATACTCTGAACTATACTGCGTAGCACAGGCACCAAGACCATTTAGTCCAAGGGAATACTCATAGTTTCCGCCTGAATTGTTTTTGTACTTGCCACCTGCATAGAGCTCACAAAAAACAAGCTCCCAGTTGTATCTCTTTTCTCTCTCGTTATACTCCACCGGAATTCCACGCCCAAAATCCTCTACCTCTATGGACTTGTCCATAAAACGAGTAATTTTTATTGTACCGCCAAAGCCCTCTCTCGCCTCATCAATAGAGTTGGATAGTATCTCAAACATAGAGTGTTCGCAACCCTCTACCCCCTCTGATCCAAATATGACTGCCGGGCGTTTACGGACACGATCCGCGCCTTTTAGCTGTGATATGCTAGAATTATCATACTTTTTCACATTCTACCTCCAAAAAAATTAAATTCACATGCACTTTTACACCAACAAAGGGGCTGTATCCATAAATTTCGATACAGACCCTTTATAAAAATACTTCTATTCTACGGGCACTCCGCCAGGGACAACATCATTACTGTCAGATTCGTTGGTCGTTGTACCTGCAGACGGTTTTTCCGTACTACTGGAATTTGCTGAATTTGTTGTCTCGCTTTCACCCTCTGCACCTTCATCCTCCAATCCCTCTTCCTCAGGCTCATATCCCGGATGGGTAGAATCACATTTTCCGGGGATGTTACTTGACTGGAAATAATATGTGTCGGTGGGACACTCCTCAGAAGCTAAAAGTCCTGTGTAGGTACAGTAGGTCAAACTCGTAACGCCACTTGGCGTAGAGAGATATCTTCCTCTGTCATCAAGCGTCTTGTGAATATCATTCATAACATTTCTGAACACAGTAATACACGGATTTGACGATGCTCTGATTTCCTTTGGAATATCATATCCGTACCATATTGCCGCCGCATAATATGGAGTATATCCGACAAACCAACGATCATTATTATCAGAGGTTGTACCTGTCTTTCCTGCCGTGTAACTTACTCCCGAAACTCCTGCACCTCCACCTGTACCGCTTGTAACAACCTCTCTGAGCATCTGCGTCATCAAAAACGCAGTAGAAGCCTTCATTGCTACCTTGCCAGAAGTATCGTTTTTAAGAAGAAGGTTGCCCTCGCTGTCTTTTACCTCGGTGTAGGTATATGGTTTATGATAGATTCCGCCATTTGCAAAGGCACTGTACGCAGCCGCCATCTCCACTGTGGTTACGCCATCTGTAAGTCCGCCAAGCGCCAACTGAGAAAGACCAATATCACTGTAGATTTTTCCGTTGATGTCACGACTCTTTACCAATGTAGTAAAGCCCAGCTTTTTGGTCATAAAATCAAAGCTTTTCTGCGCACCCATATCATTTACTATCTCAACAGGAATCGTATTAAGTGACGATCGAACCGCGCTTCTTACATCCACTCTGCCTCTGTATGAATGATCATAGTTACGCGGAGTCCATCCTCCATAAGACCTTGCCACATCTTCATAAACCGAAGTAGGGGTAATAATATTGTATTCAAGCGCCGGAGCATATGCTGCAATCGGCTTTATTGTAGACCCCGGCTGTCTTGGACTTGCCGAGGCTCGATTAAGGGTGAGGCTTGCTGTCTTCTCCCCTATACCTCCTGCAATTCCGACTATCTGCCCTGTCCTTACATCAATTACGGTAATTGCAGACTGCACACCGTTTCCCGGGAAGTTGCTTTCATCGCTGTAGTAATCCTCTACTATTCTTTGTATTTCGGGATTATGGGTTGTGTATATTTTAAGTCCACCAGTATACACCATTTTTGATGCAAGAGCCTCTGAATATCCCTTCGCCTGTAAATCTCTCTGTATATCGGTAATAATCTGGTCAACAAAATATGACTTTGATCTGCTCTTGGTCTTTTCCGCTTCCTCTGCGCTTAGAATCTTAAGTTCTTCCGCTATCGCTTCATCATACTCACTTTGGGTAATATACTCAAGTTCAAGCATCTTACCGAGAACCAGTCCCTGTCTTTTTTTGTTGTTATCGGGGTTTGATATGGGGTCGTGCGCCGCAGGATTCTGGGTAATTCCTGCAATTGATGCACATTCTGCCAGAGACAACTCTGACACGTCCTTTCCAAAATATGCCCTCGAGGCAGTCTGAACTCCATTCATCCCGCGCGATAAGTATATGCAGTTTAAGTAAAGCTCTAAAATCTCCGTCTTTTCAAGTTCTTTTTCAATTGCAATTGCGCGTATGATTTCTTTAATCTTTCTTGTCGGTGTCTGATCATTCTCCCCGGTTATATTCTTTACAAGCTGTTGGGTAATTGTGCTTCCGCCAAAGCTTACTCCCTTTTTTCCTATCAACTTGCCACCAATGTAAGTAAGCGTTGCCTTTGTTGTGCGAAGAAAATCAAACCCACTATGCTCCATAAACCTTTCGTCTTCTATCGCTATAAATGCATTTTGCAAATTAACAGGTATCTTTTCTATATCAACCCATTCACGATTTTCTGCTGCATCTATCCTTTGAATTTCTGTCTCTTCTCCTGTTTGGGGATCTGCATAAATAATTACAGAGTTTTGATTAAGCGTAAGATTTTCTATATCGACGCCACCACCCCACAAACCAAGCATGGCTCCGCCAATAATAATGGCCATAAGCAAAACAAATGCGCCTACTATCATTGAAAATATTTTAATAAATTTACCTGCGTATTGTTTCATACAAATACCCCTTTATTTTACGATATATAAAATCAAATGTCAGGCGACATAAAATTGCATACTTATCTACCAATATTATAGTATAAAAAGATATGTATGAAAAGACAAATAACTGTTAATAATATATTAAATTAGTGTTACAACCTGCTCTTGTACACAACATATAGGGGGTGTTTGCTTGATAAATCGTTTTTTTAGAAGTATTATGGTCGGATTATGCGTTTTTATCACTACTGTAGCCATAGCATATATTTCATTTCTTTGTATATGGAATTTTTCTACAAAAAAGGCTACTTCCGCACTTTTAAAATCAGAACCGGAATCGGTTGAGGCGTCGGTTCCTCTTCCGTCTGATATGGTTATTAAGGCAGATTATTATATAGCAAGGTACGACAATGATACTTTGTCAATATATGCCATATCGGGTGATGCGGAGGAATTTTTATACTCGCTCGATGCACGAATAGAGGACATCTCAAAAAACGAACTTGAACAGTTAAAGAAAGGGATAGCCTTAATGGACAAACAAGCTCTTGCCTCATTTGAGGAAGATTTTACAAGTTAATATTATTTGCTAAAAATTTTTTATCAATCATAATCAAAATCAACAAAAAATCCTTGACAAAGCCATAAGATTATGTTATTATAAAAAAGCTTTGTAGGTGGCACTGCCTAAGTGAAGCCTGCGCCGGAGTGGCGGAACTGGCAGACGCCCAGGACTTAAAATCCTGTGGGATTTTTTCCCGTACCGGTTCGATCCCGGTCTCCGGCACCAAAGTTTGTTGCAAATAATTTGTTAGCAATAGCATTTTGGAGTAATCTATCACATATATTTGAAAATATACGCAGGGTAGAGCACACTCCATATGTTTTGAAAAACAAATAAAAAATATTATATATCGCAGGGTAGAGCAGCTTGGTAGCTCGTCGGGCTCATAACCCGGAGGTCGGTGGTTCAAATCCGCCCCCTGCACCCAGAAAAAGGCATCAATCTTGATACAAGATTGGTGCTTTTTTCAATGATATGTTCTTTGCAGAACATTAAGAAGCATACGGCACATTATTCAAAGACAAAATCAATGTGACAACTCCCTTATGCTCTAGGGAGCTTTTTTCTCTTAAAATATATTGCGAATTTTTATTATATGTGTTACAATGATAAATTGAGCACATACTAATTTCGAAAAATATTCTGCAGGGAGGAAAACCGATGGACTTTCAGGTAGTTTCAAAATACAAGCCAAGCGGCGACCAACCGCAGGCTATAGAAAAGCTTTCAAAGGGAATATTAAACGGCGAGAAATTTCAGACTCTTCTCGGTGTGACGGGCAGCGGCAAGACCTTTACAATGGCAAATGTCATAGAAAAAGTTCAGCGCCCTACATTAGTCCTTGCCCACAACAAAACTCTTGCGGCACAGCTTTGCAGCGAGTTTAAGGAAATTTTCCCTAATAATGCAGTAGAATATTTTGTATCATACTATGACTATTATCAACCAGAGGCGTATATAGCACACTCGGACACATATATAGAAAAGGACGCCTCCACCAACGAGGAGATTGACAAACTGCGTCACAGCGCAACATCTGCTCTATTTGAGCGCAAAGATGTAATCATTGTGGCAAGTGTGTCCTGTATATATGGTCTTGGTGACCCGATAGATTATAACAACATGGTGGTGTCTCTCCGCCCGGGTATGACCCGCGACAGAGATGATATTATTGCAAAACTTATCGAGATAAAATACGAGCGCAACGATATCGCATTCTCCCGAAACAAGTTTCGCGTCCGGGGGGATGTTCTTGACATTTTTCCGTCCGACTCTTCCTCGCATGCGGTACGCATAGAATTTTTTGGTGACGAAATTGACCGCATATATGACTTCAACCCCACAACAGGCGAGTTGGTGTCAGATCGCAACCATGTTGCTATTTATCCTGCATCCCACTATGTTACCACAGCCGAAAAACGCGATGCAGCAATAGAGAGCATACAGGAAGAACTTGCGAAGCGTCTCATAGAACTCCGCGCGGACAATAAACTTATAGAAGCACAGCGCCTTGAACAACGCACTAACTATGATATAGAAATGATGCGGGAAACAGGGTTTTGCAACGGAATAGAAAACTACTCCCGTCACATAAGTGGTAGGGCGCCTGGCACTGCACCGTTCACCCTTGTAGATTATCTGCCCAAAGATTTCCTCTTGTTTGTAGACGAGTCTCATGTTACCTTGCCGCAGGTGCACGCGATGTATGCAGGTGACAGGTCAAGAAAAGAGAGCCTTGTAAGTTATGGTTTTCGTCTGCCGTCAGCATTTGACAACAGACCGCTGACCTTTGATGAGTTCTACTCTAAGATAAATCAGGCTATATTTGTCAGCGCAACACCTGCTGATTTCGAAAAAGAACAATCCTCCACAATTGTGGAACAGCTTATTCGTCCGACAGGACTGCTTGACCCCGAGGTCGAAGTCCGACCCATTACAGGTCAGGTTGACGACCTTTATGGCGAGATAGTAAAACGCGTCGAAAAGAACGAACGAATTTTGCTTACTACACTGACCAAGAAAATGGCGGAAAAACTGACAGAATACTTTGAGGATATGGGTATAAAAGTCCGCTATCTGCACTCGGATGTTCAGGCAATAGAGCGAATGGAAATTATCAGAGATTTGCGACTTGGTGTTTTTGATGTTCTGATTGGAATAAACCTGCTACGAGAAGGTCTTGACATCCCCGAGGTATCACTTGTAGCAATACTGGATGCTGACAAAGAGGGCTTTCTGCGCAGCGAGACATCTTTAATACAGACTATCGGCAGAGCGGCACGAAACGCCAACGGAAAGGTTATAATGTATGCTGACAGCATCACAGGTTCTATGCAGCGCGCCATTGACGAAACAAACCGCCGCCGCGAACTACAGAGTAGGTTTAACGAAGAGCACGGAATCATCCCAAAGACAATCAAAAAGTCTGTCAGCGAGGTTATAGAAGCAACAAAGCCGGTAAAAGACAAGACTGCAAAGTCTCATATTCACAACCTTCAGATTGCCGATGCGCGTCACGCTATTGCAGAACTTACCACCGAGATGAAAAAGGCTGCAGAACTTCTGCAGTTTGAGCTTGCAGCACAGCTGAGAGACGAAATAAAGCGACTTGAAGAATCAATTAATTAATAGTGAGGAATATTATGAACAAAAATATTGTGGTAAAGGGAGCAAACGAGAATAACCTTAAAAATGTCTCGTTAGAAATCCCCCGCGACAAACTTGTTGTTATGACAGGTCTCAGTGGCTCGGGTAAGTCCTCTCTTGCCTTTGAAACCATATATGCAGAAGGGCAACGCCGTTATGTAGAGTCACTCTCTGCTTACGCAAGAATGTTTTTGGGGCAGATGGACAAGCCCGACGTCGAAATGATTGACGGCTTATCCCCTGCTATCTCCATTGACCAGAAGACAACAAGCAAAAATCCAAGGTCAACCGTCGGCACGGTTACCGAGATTTATGACTATATAAGACTTCTCTACGCCAACATTGGTGTACCACACTGTCCAAAGTGCGGAAAAGAAATTTCACCTCAATCAATAGACCAGATTGTAGATGCTATTCTTACTCTGCCAGAGAAGACAAAAATTCAAATTATGGCACCTGTTGCAAGGGGCAGAAAAGGTGAATACACAAAAACCTTCGAGGATGCAGCAAAGGGCGGTTTCGTCCGCGTCCGCGTAGACGGCAAGATTATGGAACTCACAGGTGAACCAATCAGGCTTGATAAACAAAAAAAACATAGCATTGACATAGTTGTTGACCGACTTGTAATACGCGAGGGAATAGAAAAACGCCTTACCGATTCAATAGAGACGGCGCTTAATATGGCAGACGGAATTGTTGTGGTGTCAGTTGTCGATGGCGAAGATATTACCTTCAGCCGCAACTTTGCCTGCGACGATTGCGGCATAAATATAGAAGAACTTTCGCCAAGGATGTTCTCGTTTAACACCCCTTACGGTGCATGCCCAACCTGTATGGGCCTTGGTTCTATTACAATGGTGTCGCCCGACCTTGTTATCCCTGACAGAACCCTCAGCATAAATCAAGGGGCAATTCACGCAAGTGGATGGTCGGGGACAGAGCAAAACAGTATCTCAAGGATGTATTACGAGGGAATGGCAGCAAGATACGGTTTTAGCCTTGACACACCAATCGAAGAATTGCCCGATGAGATTATTGATATTATCCTCTATGGCACAAAGGGCGAAAAACTTAAACTGACCTACGACAACCGCTTTGCAAAAGGCGTTAAGTACGCTCGTTTCGAGGGAGTTATACCCAACCTCAAACGCAGATATGAAGAGACAAACTCCGAATGGGCAAGAGCTGATATCGAGAATTATATGATAGATATGTGTTGTCCTGATTGTCATGGCGCAAGACTAAAACCCGAAACCCTTGCCGTAACGGTAGATGGGCTTAACATAAATCAGGTAACGGATTTTTCTATCGCAAAAGCTCTGGACTTCTTCACCACACTATCTAACAAACTAAGCGGTAAGGATGTTATAATTGCAAAAAATATATTAAAAGAAATCGTCGGCAGACTCAAATTTCTGGTGGATGTCGGCCTTGACTATCTGACAATGTCAAGAAGCGCAGGGACACTCTCGGGCGGTGAAGCACAGAGAATTCGCCTAGCCACACAGATAGGTTCAGGACTTATGGGTGTTATCTATATTCTTGACGAGCCAAGCATTGGTCTGCATCAGCGCGATAACGCAAAGCTTATAGAAACCCTGAAGCATCTGCGTGACCTTGGCAACACCCTGCTTGTAGTCGAGCACGACGAAGAAACCATGCTTGCTGCCGACCATATAATTGACATTGGTCCGGGAGCTGGCATTCACGGCGGCGAGATTGTGGCAGAGGGTACCGCCGAGGAAATAATGCTGTGCGAGAGATCCGAGACCGGCCTCTATTTAAGTGGCAAAAAACAGATTCCTGTTCCCGAAAAAAGACGCAAGGGCAACGGAAACTTCCTTGAAATCAAAGGAGCATGCGAGAACAACCTCAAGGATGTCAACCTTAAAATACCTCTTGGTACATTTACATGCATAACAGGGGTGTCGGGCAGCGGAAAGAGTTCTCTTATAAACGAAATTTTGTATAAGGCACTTGCCAATGAGTTAAACGGTGCTAAAAAGGTACCCGGAAAACACAAAAAAATTATCGGCACAGAGCATCTTGACAAGATAATTGCCATTGACCAGTCCCCAATCGGCAGAACGCCAAGGAGCAACCCCGCCACATACACAGGTCTTTTTGGGGACATACGCACCCTTTTTGCTATGACACCCGAGGCGAAATCGAGGGGTTACACATCCGGCAGATTTAGTTTTAATGTTAAGGGCGGCAGATGTGAAGCTTGTACAGGAGACGGAATAATTAAGATTGAGATGCACTTTTTGCCCGATGTATATGTACCTTGTGAGATTTGTGACGGAAAGCGATACAATCGAGAAACTTTGGAGGTAAGGTATAAGGGCAAGAACATTCACGATGTTCTTGAAATGACGGTCGAAGAAGGATGTATGTTCTTTGAAAACATTCCTAAAATTCAGCGTAAGTTGCAAACCCTCTTTGATGTAGGACTCGGCTATATCAAAATAGGGCAGCCATCTACCACTCTTTCAGGCGGCGAGGCACAGAGAGTAAAACTTGCTACAGAACTCTCCAAGAGAAGTACTGGAAGCACAATATATATACTCGATGAGCCAACAACAGGACTTCATAGTGCCGATGTGCATAAGCTGACCGAGGTGCTGCAAAAGCTTGTAGATGTAGGCAACACAATTGTAGTAATTGAGCATAACCTTGATATAATAAAGACCGCAGACTATATTGTTGACCTAGGCCCCGAAGGCGGTGATAAAGGCGGCGAAATTATTGCGTGCGGAACTCCTGAAAAGGTCGCAAAAGTTGCAAAGTCCTACACAGGACAGTATTTGAAGAAATATCTAAAGAAATAAGAACCCTGTTTTATCCACAATAAAAGGCGGAGATTTTAAATCTCCGCCTTTTGCTTTTGGTTAAAAAACTATTTAACTAATGCATCAATTCTTACAAATACTGCTGCGCCCTGCGCACGTGTTGCGGTTGACTTTGGTGCATATATTCCGTCACCCATCCCATTGAGTATACCGCTTCCAGTTGCCCAGTCTACCGCTGTTTTTGCCCAATCTGCAATGTTGTTTGAATCACTAAAGGTTTGTCCGCTAACGCCAACCTCAATACCCTTGTACTGTGCAAATCTATAGAGAATTGCGGCCATCTGCTCACGCGTGATTGCATCGTTTGAACCAAATACTCCGTTGCCATAACCCTCTACAATTTTGTTTGCAACCGCCCAGGCAACTGCATCCTCATAGTATACGCCCGGCTGAACATCTGTAAAACCTATATTTGCCCTTGTAGCTGTCTTTCCATCTATCCTGTGAAGAACTGTCACAAACATTGCTCTGTTTATCTCAAACTGCGGGCCAAAGTTTTCTGCGTCCATTCCATTCATCAGGCCATTTTTATATGCAGTGTTTACTGCTTCATAGAACCAGTCCGCTTTGGTTATGTCGGCAAAGACTGACTCATTTTCTCCAAGCCATTTCGCATAAAGCGTGAACGAAGAATATACCTTTTTGCTAAAGTCATACTTATTTGTGCAGTCCTTATCTGTGAACCAGCCACCAAATATCACGCCATCCTTCTGAGGGTCAACCGGAGGCGCAACAATGTTGCCCCTGAACACCTTTATAGCTTCAATTTTTGATCCGTCGTCTGTGTTAAACGATATAGTATAGCTTGTAACAACTTCTCCGCCAGTTCCGGTTCCACCACCAAAACCGCCACCGCTTTCTGACTCTGTAAAGACCGCATTAACCTCTAAAACATCACCATTGCGTACCGCCATATCCCACAATTCCTGGGTCAGTACAGTCTCGCCTTTGTAGGTAGTGCTATTTCTTCCAAATCTCCACCCCTTAAACACATATCCTGACTTTCTTGCGGTTGGAAGGGCTATTGTTGAACCAACATTGTATATATTAAATTCAACATCTTCTATTACATTGCCTTTTGTGTCTCTTACCGCTCTTCCGTTATAAGCAAACTCTGCCGTAATCACCGTCTCGTCTGCAGAAGATACAGTAAACTCTGAAAAACCATGTGGGTTTGTAAATGTTATTGTATTATCCTCGTTTACAGTTGCCTCGTAGTAGTATACCTCTTTTGCAGCTTTAATATGTTTAACAGTAAGAGTCTGCGCTCTATCCTCACCTAATCCGATAATGCTCTCAGGCACTGGGATTGTAATTACAACCTCTGTGTCCTTTGTATCAAGTTTTTTAGCGTTGCCTATGGCAACTGCGTCTGTTCCTACAACCATATCGTATACAGTTTCTGCAGTTGTTGCGTAGGTTTGTGCAACCGCCTCAATATCAAGCACAAGCTCGCCTTCATCAATGTCTTTAATTTCAACCTTAAGCGATGGCTGAACAAAAATATTAACTACAGTATCTTCTGTAATGCTTGTTATCTCAGCAAGTTCTTGCTTTGCGCTATTTATTGCCGAATTTTTTATTGTGTTTGCAGTATCGTTTACGATACCGTCAATACCATCGATGGTCGCCTTATCTGCGTTTTCTTCAATTTCTGTCTTTATTGCCTCATCTATATCATCAGAAATCTCAACCTCAGGTGCAACGGGAGAAACCTGAACATTCTCATTTTTAAGTTTTGATACGCTGTATGTGTATCCTTCTTTCTTTGATGAAATTCTTGCATAACCCTTTGCAATTTGCCAGGATGGGTCTTCTGTATAGTCACCACCTGTAATGGCTGCTATGTATTTCTCGGTACCCTCGCCGTCATATGTATAAACATACACGCCTCCGTTGAACAAACCTTTGCTGATAGAGACATTTGCAAAATCTACTGCTGAGCTACCTGTGTTTCCATTATAAATAAATACATATCCATTAAAGTTTCCGCCTGATATGTCAATGTCTGTGTATCTATGTCCTGTTACACATGAATAATAGGTATAATAGGCGTAAGTTCCGCTAATTGTACCTCCGTTAATGTTTACCTCTGCAAGATATTCTGCATTTGAAATATTGTGCGTCTGAACACCTGCGAAGCCACCAGTGATTGTACCGCCATTGATTGTTAAAATATTTTTTGCAGTCGCGGAAAAAGGCACCTGACGAACACTTGTGCTTTTTGAAGTAATTGTTCCGCCGTTTATCGTTATACTTGTATCGCTTGTGTACCGCGCAGTATCAATCGCATAACTCGCACCACCCACTGTTGTGTTTTCAATATTACCACTCTCCACAGTGAGTGCACCTGCATTTATTACTGCACTTGTAGAATAAGCATACGAAGCAGAAGGTGTAGTTGAAGCAAATGTAATCTTACCTGCTCCGCTTCTTGAAGAATCCTTAATGGTAAGGGTACCATTATTTTTAATAGCACAAGCAGTAACACCTGATGAATCTGTCATAGAAACAGTGTAACCCGCTAAATCAAGCGTAATATCATCATCGCTTGCTACTACAACTTTTTCGTCAAGTTCTATATTTGAAATAAGTTTAATTGTGTCGCCCTCGTCTGCAGTGTCAACCGCGTCCGCAATGGTTTCAAATTTAACATCACCAATTTTAGCAACATAAACCGGTGTTTCTTCTACGATATCTTCTACGATATCTTCGACAATCTCTTCGGTTGCAAAAACACCAGCAGTGCAAAGGCTAAGCACCATTGCCAAAACGAGAATAATTGATAAAGTCTTTTTCATTGTTTTTACCTCCAAATGAATTTATGATTTTTAATAATTTAACAAATTTAACAAGTTCTATCAGGATTCCCTGAAAAACACCCTTTTTCAAGTTTATGATAAGGCTTTTTGCCTTTTATGTCAACAGCTTTGGAGGTTTTTTAACAACAATGTAATATTCTTCCTCTTTATTCGACACCAGCCCTTTCTAACGCATAAAATTAACATAATTTTATGGGACTTGCAGAAATTTTTAAAGTTATTCATAAAATCATACTGAGGTGATTTATATGATTGGTTTTTTGTTTCAACTTCTGCAATCCGTTACAATTTTACTAGGTTATATTTCAAGCGGAAGTTCATTTCCAAAACCTCTCACAGCTGAACAAGAACAGCATTATATGAAGCTATACCAAGATGGTGACAACAGCGCAAGGGAGGTTTTGATAGAACACAACCTTCGTCTGGTAGCACACATTGCAAAAAAATACTCCGACGGCGTACACGATAACGAAGATATTATCTCAATAGGCACAATAGGACTTATTAAGGGAATATCAAGTTTTGATCCGTCAAAAGGCGTCCGACTTGCCACATATGCGGCAAGATGTGTAGAAAACGAAATTCTAATGCTTATGCGGTCTCACAAGAAAACCCAAAGTGACATTTCACTCAGCGAAACTATTGGGATTGACAAAGAGGGAAATCAGATAATGCTTATTGATGTGATGAAAAATGACGACTCCGATATATTCGACGAGATAAATTCAAATCTGCAGATAAAACAACTTTATAAAAACATTAAATCAGAACTTGACGAGAGAGAACGAAAAATTATTGTACTAAGATATGGGCTAATCGACGGGAGATGCTATGCTCAAAGAGAAATTGCAAAAATGCTTGGCATCTCCCGTTCCTATGTTTCAAGAATAGAAAAAAAGGCCGTTTCAAAGCTTGGAAAAGGGATAAAAGACGACAGACAAGAATAACAAAAACCCCTTGCAAAAACACAAAATTTGTGCTATAATATCATATTGAACGATTATGACTTATCGTTAGTATATCGTACAATGTTTCAAAGAGGGGAAAATCAATGTTAAAGAGTATGACCGGTTTCGGTCGCAGCGAACAGTTAATAGACGGCTTTCTGGTAAAGGTCCAGATAAAATCTGTGAATCACAGATACAGCGACTTTACTATAAAGCTTCCGAGATACTATAACTTCCTTGAGGATAAAATACGCAACTTGGCTATGACGAAGATTTCAAGAGGTAAGATAGAAATCATTATAAGTATAGAACAAAAGGAAGACGATGACAGGGAGATTACTTTAAACAAGCCGGTTGCCGAAGGATATTTAAAGGCGCTTAACGAGCTTGGTGAGATTGGTGTTTTCGATGATATTTCCATCATGGGAATGAGTAAACTGCCCGACATTTTTAACATTGAATACAAGGAAATCGACGAAGAAAAGATTACATCTATGGTTCTCTCGGTGTTTGACGAGGCAATAGACTCGTTTATGTCGATGCGTCTTGACGAAGGCGAGAGACTTGCTGCAAATCTAGAAGAACATCTCTGTACATTACTTGAACATGCAGACATTATAGAAAAAATCTCTCCCAAGTGTGTTGATGAATACCGCGAACGACTAAGGAAAAAGATTGAGGATGTCCTTTCAGACAGAATGATAGATGAAAGCCGCATCATTACCGAGGCTGCAATATTTGCAGACAAGATTGCAGTTGACGAAGAACTTGTCAGACTCAGAAGCCATGTTTGTGCATTTAGAAAGACCATGCAATCAAACGAGCCTGTTGGCAAAAAGCTTGACTTTATCGTTCAGGAAATGAACCGCGAGGCGAACACAACGGGTTCTAAATGCAACAACGCAGAGATCACTGCACATGTGGTAGAGCTTAAATCAACTATTGAAAAAATACGAGAGCAAATTCAGAATATAGAGTAGAAAAACCAATGAAATTGGAGGAAACTTTATGAAACTTATAAATGTTGGATTTGGAAACATTGTTTCAGGAGACAGAGTTGTTGCTATTGTGAGTCCTGACTCTGCACCGATCAAAAGAATCGTACAGGATTCCAAAGAAAAAGGTCTTTTAATAGATGCTACCTGCGGCAGAAGAACCAGAGCAGTTATAATCACCGACAGCGACCATGTTATTCTATCTGCTATCCAGACAGAGACAATAGCCGGCAGAGCAGAACCCAAAGATGACGACAAAACAGACGAGGGAGATGCCGATGAATAAGGGACAACTTATTGTTATATCAGGTCCATCGGGTGTAGGCAAAGGCACAGTTGTAAAGAGACTTCTTAGCGAATGTGAGAACATCTGTCTCTCGGTCTCTGCCACTACCAGAACACCTCGCAGCGAGGACACCGAAGGGATTACATACTTCTTCAAGACAAAAGAGGAATTTCTCTCAATGATTGACAACGGATGCTTTTTAGAGTGGGCAGTCTATAATGGCAACTACTATGGCACACCGATTGTCCCCGTTGAAGAAAAGCTCTCAAGCGGCACGGATGTAATTCTCGAAATTGATGTTCAGGGCGCTCTTAATATTATGGATACATACGATAGCGGCCTGTTTATATTTATTGCGCCACCTGATTTTGAAACTCTGCGCGCCCGTCTTGAGGTACGCGGAAGCGAATCAAATGAACAGATAGAAAATCGTATTAAGGCTGCAAAGGCAGAACTTGACGCCAAAGACAGATATGACTATGTCGTAATCAACGATGTTCTCGATGACGCAGTCAATGCGGTTAAGAATATTATAAAAGGAGCTAAAAATTTATGATGATTTATCCACCAATTGCAGAACTTGTAAAGAAGACCGGTAGCCGATATACTCTCGTTATTGAGGCTGCACGACGCGCAAGACAGTTGTCGCAGGGCGCAACGCCTCTTAGCAAAGCAGACTCCAATAAAGAAGTTTCTATTGCAATAAACGAAATTTATGAGGGTAAAGTCAGCGCCGTTTCCTCAAATATGTTTCATCCCGCAGTGATTGAGACAGATCTCGATGGCGAAATCGAAGAGTAGAATATAAGACATCACCTTTCCCTTTAGGTGAAGGTGGGTTTTGCTGTTCAAAGTCCGGATGAGGTGGCAACTATCATAACGAATGCTTTCGCACCCTATCCCTCATCAGTCTCACTTCGTTCGACAGCTTCCCCCGAGAGGAAGCCTATAAAACCGCCGGGTTTTCCATCATCGGAGAGCTCGGCACTTTTTAACTATGAGGCAACTTTTATTTTATAAATCCAGGTGACAAGGAGGGGTTTTGATTGGTAGCAAGCGTAATGCTTACAAACGCGGGATATGCGCTCAGTCGCAAGTTTGATTATCTTGTTCCGAAAGAGCTGGAAAATACCGCAAAAATTGGAATGAGAGTAATCGTTCCATTTGGTGCCGGGAATTCCTCCTCAGAAGGACTAATCGTTAGTATTGCTGATACAAGCGAGCATAAAAGACTTAAATTAATCAAAGAAATCATCGGTGATGCTCCCGCGTGTACGCAGGAGCAGTTAGAACTTTGCGCATGGATGCAGACAAAATATCTTTGCTCCTTCTCCCAGGCGTACAAACAAATCAGACCACCGAGGGTATCTGTCAAAATCAGGGAGTGGTACATTCTAAAGGATGATATACCAAAAGATAATTCTCTTGCCCCGACAGAGCAGAAGATAGTTGATTTTCTTGCAAAATCAGATGGGGCAGCTGAATATATTGAACTTTGCGAGTCTATCGGTGGTAGAAATCTTAAATCATCTGCACGCGCACTTGAGAAAAAGGGATATATCTCAATTTGCGAGAACATAAAAGATGCTGTCGGCATCAGATATATAAGAATGGCAAGGCTTATCTGCAGCATTGATGATGGCTATGCTATAGCAGACGAGCTTTTTGCCCGCCGTGCACATGTTCAGGCTAATATGGTGCTCTCACTATGCGACTGTGGTGATATGTCGTGTTCTGACCTTGTATCTGCCACAGACGGCAACTATGCCTCACTTAACACTCTTTGCGAGAAAGGTGTAGTATCTGTATACAAAAAGCAATTTATCCGCGAGGCATATGACGAAGAAAAGTATAAGCCAACCGATGATTATATCCCAACCGAAGAGCAAAAGCCGGTGATAGACTATCTTAAAAATCTGATAGACAAAAAATCTCACGAAAAAATTCTGCTTCGCGGGGTTACTGGTAGCGGAAAAACCGAAGTCTTTTTACAGGCAATTAAGCACTGTATTTCTCGCGGGCGTCAAGCTATAATGCTTGTGCCTGAAATCTCGCTGACTCCTCAAATGGTGGAAAGATTTGTCGGCAGGTTCGGAAATTCGGTAGCAGTTATGCATAGCGGTCTTTCTCTTGGCGAAAGGTTTGACCAGTGGAATAAAATTCAAAAAGGAGAGGTAAGCGTTGTTGTTGGCGCAAGAAGTGCGATTTTTGCCCCCTTTAACAACATAGGTATTATTATTCTTGACGAACAACACGAGACAAGCTACAAGTCAGATATTTCACCACGATATCACGCAGCAGATGTCGCAGAAAAAAGGGCCACATCTTCAGGCGCACCTGTATTACTTGCCTCGGCAACGCCTGATGTTTCTACCTACTACAAGGCACAAAACGGAGAATACACCCTTTTTGAAATGAACAAGAGATACAACGACAACGATATGCCAAAGGCAAGGATTGTCGATATGAGAAGCGAACTTATTGACCTTCACAATACCTCACCTATCAGTGTGCGTCTGCGTGAGGAGATACGAGCGAATCTTGACAGGGGCGAAAAAACCGTTTTATTTCTTAATCGACGCGGCTACAACACTTTTGTATCGTGCAGAGAGTGTGGAGAAGTTATAAAATGTGAAAATTGCGACATCGCCATGACCTATCACAAGAAAACAGACCATCTTGTGTGTCATTATTGCGGAAACACCATAGAAAATGTCAAGACATGCCCTGCCTGTGACTCTAAATATGTAAGATTTTTTGGAACAGGCACGCAAAGAATAGAAGACGAGCTTTATAAACTCTTCCCAGCGGCGCGAATACTCCGCATGGACTATGACACCACCTCTGGCAAGGGGGGGCACGAGAATATTCTTAACAAGTTCCGAAACGGTGAAGCGGACATACTGCTTGGCACACAGATGGTAACAAAGGGTCTCGACTTCCCCGATGTTACTCTTGTCGGCGTGTTAGCAGCAGATACAGCCCTTAACATTGATGACTTCCGTGCAGGTGAAAAATGTTTCTCACTTATCACACAGGTTTGCGGCAGAGCGGGCAGGGGTGATATGGCAGGTCGAGCTGTAATACAAACCTATCAACCCCAGAACAGAATTATTAATTTTGCTAAGGAGCAAAATTATATAGATTTTTACGACAACGAAATTTTCTACCGCAGCAAGATGCAATATCCCCCCTTCTCGGATATTATATACATTCTTGTCTCCGGAGAAGATGACAGTAGTGCAGAGGTTCAAATAACCGAAATTGGCAAAATGATAGAAAATGAACAAAAGCAGAACAAAAACATTATAAAAATTATTGGCCCGGCCCCTGCACCTATATACAAAATAAAGAACAAATACAGGTATCGGATCATAATAAAGGTAACTGATGGTGAGAAAATTCATTCCCTTTTGCACAACATATACAAAAGACATGAAGAGTCAAGGGCAGATACCTCCCTTACAATTGACACAAACCCGACGAATATGATATAATTACTTTAGATTATAATGTTAAAGAGGTAACAGATTATGGCTATAAGAAATATAGTTAAACTTGGTCTTGATGGTGAGGATGTCCTCTCTAAAAAGTGCAGACCTGTTGAGGAAATGAACAGTCGTATGCTCTCGCTTCTTGATGACCTTATTGACACACTTTATGAATCAGGCGGTGTTGGTCTTGCTGCACCTCAAGTAGGCATGTTGCGCCGAATGGCAGTTATTGATATCGGAGATGGTCTTATCGAACTTATCAATCCCGAAATTATTGCCGAAGAAGGTGCACAGACAGGAACAGAGGGATGTCTTAGTTATCCCGAGCATTGGGGAATCGTCACAAGGCCAAACAAGGTAACCGTAAGAGCCACTGACCGATATGGCAATGTCCGCGAAATCACAGGCGAAGGTCTGCTCGCTCGCGCACTCTGCCATGAGATAGAGCATCTTGACGGCCATATGTTTATAGAAAAGGTGTCCGAGTGGATAAACCCGGAAGATATTATTGAGGAAAACCTTGAAGAATAACCATGGAAAACGATTTCAAACATTCGCTTGCCTTTGACAGAAGATATCTTGTCGTTGGTATTTTGATTTACGCGATTTCTACTTTTGTTGCGCTAAATCTTAAACTGTCTGAAATAGACCGCACATATTTTATTGTTTATACAGCAATTTTTATTGGTGTCGTTTTTATAATCTCTACGACACTTTATTTGATATTTCTCAAAAACCGCCTTGTTTTATCACTTATTTCAAGCGGTTTTATTTTTGTCCTTATTTTTATTCTTGGATTTTCAAGAACTTTTTTCTTTTATAACGCCTGTGTGGAAAACCGCAATATTATTTTGTCCCACAACGAGATCAGCGGCATAGTAAGAAACGAGCCGTCAACAAGCGCCAGCGGTATGAGTTATAACATTACTCTTGACGCTTATTCCGTCTCCTCCGAGGATGATACCTATCAGTTTGACAAGCCTCCGGTTGTACGCTTGTATATTTCTAAAGATAAACTTCCTACCACGCCCAATGTTGGTGATTCAATGAGTTTTAAAATAAAATCCGTCTATATGCCGGACAGTTCATACAAGGGAGGCTTTGACTTTAGCAGATTTCTTCTTCAGGAGAAAATAGTATTTTGCGGAAACTCTGATAAAGCAGATTTTATATCCCCTCTTTCATCCAAGAGAGGCCTTGTCGAGAGATTAAAGTCTCTTGGTATGTCTATTCGAAAATATGTCCTGAGCTGCAACAACCTATATAGCTACAAGGATGACCAAAAAGCTCTGCTTGGCGGAATCCTAGTTGGACAGACAGATGGTTTCTCCGACGAGTTGTATGCAAAATATTCTAAATCAGGTTTTATACATATTGCTTCTGTATCGGGTATGCATACATCTTTTCTCTTCCACGCAATTGTGATTCTGCTTGGTCTTTTTCGGTTGCCCAAACGCGGCATATGCCTTGTGGCAATCCCTATTATGATTATTTTTGCATCGATTTCTTTGTTCACCCCGTCCGTTATGCGCTCGGTAATAATGATGACCGTCTTTTTACTAAGTTCAGTCTTTCGACGAAACAACGACAGTATAACCGCCCTTTCGATATCAGCTTTGCTTCTTTTGATTTACAATCCATTCTACCTAGAAAACTGCGGAGCGCTTTTGTCCTACAGTGCAACACTTGGTATACTTGTTTTCTATCCCTTGATCAAACGCCAAATGGAAACATCGGTTTTTAAAAAGAGAAAGTTCTTTCACAGGACATCTATATCCATTCGGGTTTTAAAGGCACTTCCCTCTGCGACTCGCAATTTTGTTCTGCGCTCTATGGCACTTTCCATTTCTGCCATTATAGGTATTTCCTACTTTCTTGCGTATTTTTATGGTAATTTCCAATATGGAGGGATTTTAGGCAACATTATAATTTCGCCACTTACAGCAGGTGCTTTTATCTTGGGGTATATTAACTCGATTGTAGGTCTTTTCTCTAAGACTCTGGCATTTTATATAGGCAAGGTTCTTATAAACCCCTGCCTTTTTGCCATAAATAAGGTAACCGAGTTCTTTGCAACGAGAAACTTTTGTATAAGCGTTCCATCCCCTCCAAAATCTTTCTTTGTTGTCTATGTCATAATTTGTATAGGAATATATATTTTGCTGCAACCACCAAAAGAAGAAAAACAATATGAATAAAAAAATACTGTTGCATATGCAACAGTATTTTTTATTCATCGTTCTTCTCTGAAGTAGGCAAGTCCAAGTGATGCAGGGGGTTGATTCTGCTTTTTGTCACGAATACTCGTGATTATAAGCACCACCATTGTTACGACGTATGGAAGCATATTGAATATCGCAACCGCACTACGGCTGAGACCCGATATATATGAGTACGCAATATAGAGTCCTCCGAACACAAAGGAACCTAAGATACTTACATTTGGCTTCCACAGAGCAAAGATTACAAGGGCAATAGCAAGCCAGCCTCTGTCACCAAAACCACCATTTGTCCACGAGCCGCCTGTATAGTCAAGTATAAAGTAAAGACCGCCAAGGCCGGCTATTGCACCGCCCACGATTGTGGCAATGTATTTATACTTGGTTACATTTATGCCCGCTGCATCGGCAGTCGCAGGATTCTCACCAACTGCACGGAGATGCAAACCAGCTCTTGTCTTTTTCAAAAACCATGATGACATAAGTGCGATAATTACTGCAAGATATGCCAAAAAGCCATATGAGAAGAATATCTCTCCGATTGCCCCAAGATCATCTGCAAAGGGCAAAGATGTTTTAAAATAGTCTGCCGTTGTCTTTACCGATAAGTTGCCTCCATCAGCAAAAATCTTTGTTAAAGAACCGCCAAAGAAGTCACCAAAGCCAACACCAAAGGTTGTGAGTGCAAGTCCTGTTACATTCTGATTCGCACGAAGGGTTATAGTCAAGAAGCTATATATAAACGCCGCAAGTCCCGCGCCAATCAAGGATGAAATCAGAGGGATAAGTATGCACCAAAAAGGATGTGGCACAGCCACCGATTGTTCATAAAGATAGGCTCCGATTACGCCCGCACTACCGCCGACATACATAATACCAGGGATACCGAGGTTAAGGTTGCCTGACTTCTCAGTTATAATTTCTCCCGTTGAGCCAAACAATAGGGGGATGCCCTGTTCAATTGCTTTGCTTATAATAGTTGCAAACATTATTCCTCACCCTCCTTATGCTTTGAACGAACATTAATTTTGTACTGAACAAAAAATTCGCTGCCGATTATAAAGAACAAAATTATTCCTGTCAAAATATCCGACACACTCTCGTTAAGTTGGAATGCAGTCGCAATTTCGCCTGCACCTCTCTCCAGGAACACAATCAAAAACGAAGTAAGCGTCATAACTATAGGATTAAACTTTGCAAGCCATGATACCATAATCGCAGTAAAACCCATACCTCCGACGATGGTTGTGTTTATGGTGTGGTCTGTACCTGCAACAATTAAGAGACCCGCAATACCACAGAGCGCACCTGACAGCGCCATTGTTCTAAGGATTACCTTTTTTACGTTAATTCCTATATATCTTGCTGTATTCTCGCTTTCGCCGACAACGGATATCTCATATCCGTGCTTACTGTAACGAAGATACACATACATTACAACTGTTATAATCGCTACGATAAGTATGTTCAAAAGATACTTCTGTCCAAAAAGTGTCGGCAACCATCCACCCTGAGTTGCACTGTTGATTACGCCAACGGTGTTTGAGTCCTTTGGATTCTCCCAATACACTATACAAAATGATACTATTTGTATCGCTATATAGTTCATCATCAGGGTAAAGAGCGTCTCGTTGGTGTTAAACCTTGCCTTAAAATATGCAGGCACAATACCCCATATAAGACCTGCTGCAATTGATGCTACAAGCATGAGCGGATAGAGCATTGCACCATGGAGCGAGTTTCCAAGATATATCATACATGCAGCCGCCGCAAGACCACCCATCATAGTCTGTCCCTCTGCACCTATGTTCCAGAACTTCATTTTAAAAGCGGGTGTCACAGCGAGAGATATACAAAGAAGCATAGAGAGTCTCTGAAAGGTATTCCATATCTTTCTTACAGAACCAAATGTGCCTTCAAACATAGATGCATAAATCTGAATAGGATTGTAGCCTGTCAGAAGCACGATTACAAAAGCGCACAATATAAGGGCAAGGACAATAGCAACCGCACGGAAGATCCACGCTTTTTGCCATTTTATCTCACCACGCTTAACTACCTGAAACCTAGGCTCGCGAATATGATTTTTCTTATTCTTCATCAGTTGCCACCTCCTTTTTAGACTTTGTCATAAGAAGACCTATTTCTTCTTTTGTCGCAGTTCTTGCATCAACGATACCATTGATTTCGCCACCGCATATTACCATAATTTTGTCACATAATTCAAGAAGAACATCTAAGTCCTCACCAACCAAAATCACCGCAACACCTCGGCTCTTTTGCTCATTTAACAGATTGTATATTGTATAAGACGAGTTGATATCAAGACCTCTTACCGGATATGCCGCCATCAGAACTGTTGGCGACGATGCAATCTCTCTTCCGACAAGAACCTTCTGCACATTGCCGCCCGAAAGTTTTCTAACCGGTGTGTTTGCGTTTGGAGTAGCAACCTCAAGACGACTTATAATCTCATCTGCAAGGTTCTTTGGTCCTTTTCTCTCTAAGAACACCGACTTACCCTTGCGATAACTCCTCAGCATCATATTGTCTACGATATCCATATTGCCTACAAGACCCATTCCAAGTCTGTCCTCAGGCACAAATGACAATCGAACTCCCATATCACGGATTTCCATAGGAGTTTTATCTCTCAGGTTTTCTTCCGTTCCTGTTTTGGGGTCAATATATGTAATCTTTCCATCATCTATGTGCTGAAGCCCTCCAATTGCCTCAAGCAACTCTCTCTGTCCACTGCCCGCAATACCTGCAATACCCAAAATCTCTCCTGCTTTTGCTTCAAAGGATACATCGCGCAAAAGCATTACTCCCTCACGGTTTTTGCAGTTGATATGTTCTACCCTCAACCGGTCAACCGGGTTTTCGACAACACTTCTCTCAATGTTTAAAGAAACCTTCTTTCCAACCATCATCTCGGTAAGTTCAGCCTCTGATGTCTGCGATGTCTCTACCGTGCCGATGTATTCACCCTTTCTCAAAACCGAAACGCGGTCAGAAATCTCCATAACCTCATTGAGCTTATGAGTAATAATTATTATCGCTTTGCCGTCCTGTTTCATATTTTTCATTACGGCAAACAGTTTCTTTGTCTCCTGTGGGGTAAGAACCGCCGTCGGTTCATCAAGTATCAGAATGTCCGCGCCTCTGTATAATACTCTTATAATTTCAACAGTCTGCTTTTCAGATACTGACATTTCGTAAACCCTCTTATCAGGGTCAATAGCAAAACCATATCTGTCCGCAATCTCTCTTACCTTCTTCTTGGCAGCTTTCAAATCATATTTTTCTTCTTCATCAAGACCAAGGATAATATTTTCTGTTGCCGAAAAAACATCAACAAGTTTGAAATGCTGATGTATCATACCGATTTTATGGGTAAATGCATCCTTGGGCGAGCGAATAACTACTTCCTCACCATTTATAAAAATCTGCCCTTCGTCAGGAAAATAAATTCCCGATATCATATTCATAAGGGTTGTCTTTCCGCTTCCGTTTTCACCAAGTATTGAAAGAATTTCTCCTTTATTTACTTTCATGCAAATATCCTTGTTAGCCACAACAGAACCAAATGACTTGGTTATGTTTTTTAATTCAATTGCTGCATCCAAAAACATATTTCAACCTCCTGTCGGCGATTATAAGTTTCACCTTTTCGTTTTCAAAAAAGCACAGTTGATTATGCGTTTTTGAAAACGAAAACACCTCATGCAGGGCACATAGCCCCGCATGAGGATAATTTATCAAATTAACTTATTTAATGGTGATACCATCGATATCAATGTCAAAGTAAGGAGCTGAACGCTTCTCTGACTCGTGGAAGTAGCCATCAGCTACAACCTCTGTATCAGGAGTAAATGCAGCGTCTGAATCTACATCAGCAAGGTAAGTTGTAAGAGTCTCACCCTTTACTGTGAATGTAGCAGTATCAAATACCTTGATTTCGCCTGCGATAAGTTTAGCCTTTACTTCTTCAAGTTTAGCCTCTGTACCCTCTGCTGCAACCTTATCGTTGAGACCGAGAATCTGAACAACATCTTCTTCAAGTCCGCCACAGAAGTCCTGAGTTACAGCCTCGCCC